>JAUWBI010000113.1 GCA_030601745.1 Phycisphaerae bacterium | reverse complement strand
AATAGCCTCGAAAGCAAAACAAAGCACTTCATCATTGATGGCGTTAAGCATTCCACAGCTAATCCTGGCGTTGACAGGTTTCGCATTTTGTTTTGCAGCTTCAGCCGAGATTGTCGCCAACAGACTTTCTGCTACCATCGTTTCGTGCATCAGCATATCCTCGGCAGCTCTCGCCCGTATGGCATTTGCACAATTCTCTTTCCGCCAATTTTGGTTATCAACTCCACCGTAGGCGCATCATGGGTTTGGACAACCTCACCGATTATACTTGCCTCTTTGCCCAACGGATGATTTTTGCAAATATTCAAGCAGTCATCTGCTGATTCCGGCGAGACAATCGCAACAAATTTGCCTTCATTTGCGATTGTTAGCACGTCGAAACCAAGCATATTGGCTGCTGCTTGCACCACCGGACTGACCGGGACATCGGCCTCGCGGATTTCGATGCTCAGCCCGCTCCCTTTTGAAATTTCGTTAAGTGTTGCAGCTAACCCCCCGCGGGTCGGGTCCCGCATAAACTTTACCCCGTTAGAAATTCCTGTCAAACGTGAGACAGACGCCTCTGGCGTCTTATTTCTAACGGGGTTTACGCCGCTTGTGTTCTTTAGTAGTTCGCAGGTTAACCCTGCCAGACCCGCACAGTCGCTTTGCAGCTGCGATTGAAATTTGATACCTTCTCGCTGTGAGATAATAGTCAGGCCGTGGTCACCGATTGTGCCATTGATAATGATTTTATCACCGGTCGCAATCTTCTCGAACCCCAAATCCACGCCGGCTAATTTCACACCAATGCCTGCGGTGTTTATAAAAATTTTATCGGCTGCGCCAGCTTCAACGGTCTTAATATCACCGGTAACAATATTGACGCTGTTTTGTTTGGCCGCCTGGCTGATACTGGATAAAATCTTGTCAAGCAATTTGAATTCAAAACCTTCTTCGATTATCAACGACAATGCCAGAGCAACGGGTTTTGAACCGGCGACAGCCAAATCATTTATCGTTCCACAAACGGAAAGTTTTCCGATATCTCCGCCGTTAAAAAACAACGGCTTGACAACGTAGCTGTCCGTTGTAAAACACAGCGACTTCGAAGCAACATTGAGCTTTGCCGAATCGCCTAATTCAGCGAGAGTGTCATTTTTGAGTTTTGGCAGGATATGGTGCCGGATTAATTCATCCGTCAATTGGCCCCCGCCGCCGTGTGCAAGTAAGATTCTATCGTTTTTGGTTGTTTTCATTGTTCGCGTTTTGGTTGGCCATACTTAAACCACGCTGCACAGGCCCCTTCGGAGCTTACCATACACGGGCCAACCGGCGTCTGGGGAATACAGCTTTTTCCGAACAGCCCGCATTCCGGCGGCTCTATTAGTCCACACAGTACTTCGCCACATCGGCAGCCGCTTGTATCCTCGCCCGGCGTTTCGGTTATGTTATATCGTTTAAGGGCGTCGAATCGACTGTATTTATCTTTTAGTTTAAGTGTGCTTTTTTCTATCTTTCCCAGCCCTCGCCAGTATCCGTCCGCCGGTTCGAAGCATTCGTTGATGATTTTTTGTGCGGTGGTGTTACCCTGCTCAGTTACCACCGCAGGATATACCGATTTTAGTTCAGCTTTGTCGGCTGAAAATTGCTGACAGATTTCGCCAAGTCCTTCGATTATTTGCAACGGTTCAAAGCCGGCCACCACGCACGGCCGACCAAAATCTTCGACAATCTCTGCAAAAGCACCGTAGCCGATTATCACGCTGACATGGCCGGGACAGAGAAAGGCATCTATATTATGATTTTTACCGCTCAATAGCGCTCGCATCGCAGGTACAACCAGTTTGTGTCCACTCAAAATACAAAAATTGTCGATTGACCCGGCAGCCGCTTCTTTTACCACCACAGCCGTAGCTGGTGCAGTGGTTTCAAAACCTACCGCAACGAACACGACTATTTTATTGGGATTATCTTTCGCTAATTGCAGTGCATCTTCGCTGCTCAGGACAACCTTGACATTGGCTTTTGTGCGTTTTGTTTCGAGTGAGCCGCCTTTGCCGGGGACACGGACCATATCGCCATAAGTGGCAATTAAACAATCGTCGCGGTCGGCCAATTGTAAAACAATATCGATATAGCCCTGGTCGGTAACGCAAACCGGACAGCCCGGCCCGGTTAAAAGTTTCAATCTTTTAGGCAAAGTTGACCTTATGCCGTTGCGGAAAATGGAAACCGTGTGAGTGCCGCAAACCTCCATTATGTTGATTTGCTGACCCATTTTTTCGCAGGCCGCATTGCAAAAACTCTGCGCTTTATGAATTCTGTCGAGCATAAAATCCATAATTATCCTGAAACTCTGTTCTGAGTTTGGTTGAAGTCGTTGATTTCCGCGATGAGCTGCCAGGTCTCTTTTGCTTCTTCTTCGTCAACGAGCGATATGGCAAAACCAGCGTGTATCAAAACCAAATCGCCCAGTTTAGCTTCCGGTAGCAGCGTGGTCCTGGCCTTCCAGCGATTGCCCATCGCATCAACTACCGCTTTGTCCCCCTCCAACTCCACTATTCTTGCTGGTATTGCCAAACACATAATTTGCGTCTCGTCGCTCGATTAACTGTTACTTAACACTAACTACAGCTCATTTTACTGATTGATATGCTCTGGGTCAACCTTCTGCTTGGAACCATCCCTGGACGTCCCAAAGATTCCGCAAAAAGCACTTGACAGAGAAACGTACAAAATCTATTCTTCATACTTGATGGTTGGTTGTTTTAAGCCAAGAATAGTAACCCAGATATAGGAGAGCTGTCTATGAACATAGAGCAACTTCTCCGTGAAAAACGCGATGAGATCCGTACCATTGCTGCTAAGCACGGTGCATGCAGCATTCGTATCTTCGGTTCTGCGGTGCGGGGCGAAGCCGGTCCGGATAGTGATATTGATTTTCTCATTGACACAGGCCCAGCCACAAGTTCCTGGTTTCCTGCGGGTCTTATCCTGGACCTTGAAGAAATTCTGGGTCGGCGTGTCGAGGTTGTGACAACCAAAGCGCTCAATCCTTATATTCGCGACCACGTGCTCCGAGAGGCTATACCGTTATGAAAGACGATACCGTTTATCTGCGACACATCCAGGATTGTATCCGGCGTATCGAGGAAAACGTCGCTGAGGGGCGAGGCCGTTTCCTGGCATCTCACACTCTTCAGGATGCTGTGCTGAGAAACCTTCAAACGATGGCTGAATCTGCACAGCGCGTCTCCGATGATTTGAAGGCGAAACACCCTGAGGTTGAGTGGCGTCGTATCGCGGCATTTCGCAATGTCCTTGTTCACGATTATCTGGGTATCGATATAGAAAGGGTCTGGGAGATTACCCAGCGTGATGTACCTCAGCTAAAGCAGGCCATTTTGACTATGCTGGACGAGGGACATAATCCACCTAATTAGGGAAGTCCACAATTAATTTTGTGAGAGGAAACTTCTGTAAATGGAATATTTGACGACCTTTATGGATTGGCATTAAGAATGCCTGGCTCCGATTGTTATAGAGATCCAGCTAACAGAACTTCCGGTATTCCGTTCCCCGATTCACGCTTCACGAGATACGCTTAACGAGTTTAGCGGCGATTGCCGCCTGGCCGACAGATATCCCGCCGTCATTAGACGGGACATTTCGATTAAATAATACAGAAAAATCGTTTTGTTTCAACTGCTTTATTAAACGGTTTGTCAAATACCGATTACAAAATACGCCACCACTAAGCGCAACGGTGTTCAAGTCCGTCTCCGATCTGCAAACCACAGCGAAACCGAGTAGAATTTCCGAAATAGTGTTGTGAAACTTTGCCGAGATTATTCCCGCATCGACTTTGTTTCGCACATCACTGACAAGCTGTCTTATGGTTTTACCCAGGTCAAACCGGCAGGGGTCGCCCGGCGGCGAAAACATCTCGAGTTCGTAGTGATCCTCAACATCGGCAGTTGCAATTGCCTCAAGGGCCATCGGCAGTTGTGCTTCAAAATGATTGTAGCAGCCCAGCTCAAGCATAGCGGCAACTGCGTCGAAAACTCTACCCAGACTCGAAGTTTCTACAGTGTTAATCCGTTTTTCGATTTGCTCTAATATGATTTGTTGTTTATTTGCATCGGCCTCGATTTGCTCAAGCAGCCATCTGAATTTATGTAGTATAAAATCGTCCCCGTAAGTTTTCTTCAAAAGTCCCAGGACAGGCCTTATAGCTTCTTTACTTGCCGCATCTGCACCGGCCAGAGGGTAGTAAGCCAGATGGCCAAACCTTTCAAAACCATCCAACGATGCGACCATACACTCACAGCCCCAAATCGCTTCGTCTGTGCCGTAGCCGGTGCCGTCAGCCGCAAGGCCGATGACCGGCCCGCTAAGGCCGTGTTCAGCCAGAACAGATGCAATGTGGGCCCAGTGATGCTGAACCTGAATAACCCTTAAACCAAATAGTGAAAAAGCATAGCGCGTGGACAGATAGCCGGGGTGAAGATCGCAAACCACAACCTTCGGCTCAACCTCAAATAGTTTTCGCAGGTGCTCGATTGAACTGAGATAGTAATGATAGACCTCTGCATCCTCAAGGTCGCCAATGTGTTCGCTGCAGATAAGCTGATTTTGTTTTCCAAAGCAGAAAGTATTTTTCAAATCGCCACCTGCGGCAAATATGTCCTGACGACAATTCTCTTCAATCAAAATCGGCGTCGGCACATATCCCCTTGCCCGCCGCAGCAGTACCGGCTCAGAGCTAATGAAATGCACAATCGAATCATCAACTCGGCGGTAAACCTCTCTATCGTGCATCAAAAAGGCATCCGCAATGTAAGCCAGTTTTTCCAGTGCCTGTTCATTCTTGCAAATCAACGGCTCATCAGAAATATTACCGCTGGTCATTACCAGAACTTTTATATTCTGGGCGAATAGCAGATAATGCAGTGGAGCGTAACATAACATAAAGCCGAAGGTGTCAACACCGCTGGCAACCGATGGAGCTATCGCCGAGTTTTCCTTCTTCGGCAATAAAACAATCGGGCTTTGAGGGCTCTTTAAGACCCGCTCGGCTAATCCGCTTACGACGGCATATTCTTTTATCCTTTCAATCGAATTAGCCATCATAGCAAAGGGCTTATGGTCTCGCCTCTTGCGTTCTCGCAGTCTTTCCACCGCTTCGTTATTGAGCGCATCGACAGCAAGGTGAAATCCGCCGATTCCCTTTATGGCGACAATCTTTCCAGCTAAAAGTAGGCGGGCAGTCTCAGCAATTACTTCATCGGTTTGTGTCTTTATTGTTTTTCCTTTGTTGTCTGTCAGCCGGATTTTCGGGCCACAGGTGCCGCAGGCAACGGGCTGGGCGTGAAAACGTCGGTTAGTTACATCCGTGTATTGAGCAGCGCATTTATCGCACATCACAAACTCTGACATCGTGGTATTGGGCCTGTCGTAGGGAATGCTTTTGACTATTGAATACCTCGGTCCGCAGTTAGTGCAGTTTATAAACGGATAACCGTACCGAAAGTCTTCTTTCTCGGCCATCTCCGCAAGACAGTCTCGGCAGGTTGCGATATCAGCCGTTACCTCAGACAGGGCCGAACCTTCGGAATCACTTGTCTCGATGATGAATTTATCTTCGGCCTCGATTACAGCTATATCAACTGCTTTACAGGATTTTATTTCTGCCAGCGGAGGTCTGTCTCTGGACTGCAGTCGGACCAAAAATTTGGTTATTTTTTCTTCTCCGCCCTGCAATTCAATTGTTACGCCCTTTGTGTCGTTATAGACAAAGCCGGAAAGTCCCAACTTTTGCGCTATTGAGTACACAGCCGGCCGAAAGCCAACGCCCTGCACACGTCCTGTTATGAATATCCTTTGTCTTTTAATCAAAATTCTTATCTTTATCCATTAATGCTGTCGACATGTACTGTTGACGGGACCGAAGCCCGAAAAACCATTATACTTTAACGGCTTGAAAAATGCAATCGCCTGCTGCACAACCAGAAGTCGGGACGGACCGTCGGGGATGGAAAATTTATTTGCCAGAGTCGGATTTCTGTGCTAATATTGGTTCACTTCGGGGCCATAGCTCAGTTGGGAGAGCGCTTGCATGGCATGCAAGAGGTCGTGGGTTCGAATCCCATTGGCTCCATTTCCATATCTTACTGTACAGATTAACCTTACAATGGCAGAGATGATGTGCGCTTGTTGTAAAGAATCTGCAGCACTTCTATCTCAGTTAGTGGTGGGGTAAGATTGGGCTGCGCAGTTGGTTTGAGGAATGCTGGGACATTGACGCCGAATCTGGAAAGTCATCGGCATTTTAAGTGTATAAAATACAAAAGAGTTGTTGATTTTTATCGTGAGCCGTTCGACAATATCCCCGTTCCGAAGAGCATCAACAAGAATTTGCCGTGTTGAGAAAGACGGTATATCTTGAGGGTATTTGCGATTTATGCGCCGAACAATATTACTCTTAACTGTTCTTATATGAAAGTTACACTGTGTATTCATAGGAGATAAAATGCAGGCCGCAAGATCTAAGGTTGCCATAATAGGTGCTGGAAGTGTGGGCAGCACTTTTGCCTTTTCTTTGATGATAGGCGGAGTCGCCAGAGAGATTGTTCTTATTGATACAAACCAGGAGCGGGCTGAAGGTGAATGTATGGATTTGAATCACGGGGCCAGCTTCGTTCATCCGGTAAATATATATTCTGCCGGATACGAAGGCTGCGAAGGGGCTGATGTTGTAGTTATCACCGCCGGCGCCAAACAGAAACCGGGCCAGAGTAGAATAGATTTAGTTCAAACAAATGCTGAAATCTTTAAAGATATCACACCTAAAATAATAAAATTTGCCAAAGATGCCATATTGTTAGTTGTTTCCAACCCTGTGGATATACTAACATATATAACCTTAAAGATATCGGGCCTTGCCCCCAACAGGGTTATAGGTTCAGGCACGGTTTTGGATAGCTCAAGGTTCCGGTATTTAATAAGCGAGCATTGCCACCTGGACCCGAGAAATGTCCACGCCTACATTATCGGCGAGCACGGTGATACCGAATTTCCTGTCTGGAGCCATGCCAATATAGGAGGAATGGTACTGGCTAAATATTGTCCGGTTTGTGATGAGCATTGTGATTATAAGGAAGAGCTGGGTAAAATTTTTGAGGAAGTAAAAAACGCAGCCTACAAAATTATAGAAGCAAAAGGTGCCACTTATTATGCTATAGGGCTGGCGCTGGTAAGAATTGTCGAATCTATATTAAGGGATGAGAATTCTGTGCTGCCTGTCTCCTCCCGAGTCAATGATTACTATGGAGTGAATGATGTGTGTTTAAGCATACCATCTGTAGTTAACAGAAGCGGAAGGGAAAAAATCTTAAGGCTTGAGCTTTCTGAGCTTGAGCAGGAGCAGCTTAGACATTCGGCAAGGACATTAAAAGATATAATGAAAAAAGTAACGGTGTAATGATGTAATGTTTCTGGTGAAACCGGCTGCTTAATAACCAGGGTGCAGGAGACCTGAATAAAATAATGGTATGGATTTATGTATTTTGCAGAAGGGTTACTATTTATGTAAAGGGAGGTTACGAATGAATCTTAAAGGTACAGAAACTGAAAAGAACCTGCTGGCTGCGTTCGCGGGCGAATCTCAGGCGAGAAACCGTTATACGTATTTTGCCAGCCAGGCGCGTAAGGAAGGCTACGAGCAGATAGCCGCTATATTTGCTGAAACAGCAGAGCAGGAGAAAGAGCACGCCAAGCGCGAGTTCAAATTTCTCGAAGGCGGCGAAGTGGAAATTGCCGCAGCATTTCCAGCCGGTGTTATCGGTACCACGTTAGAGAACTTGAAAGCGGCGGCGGCAGGTGAGAATTACGAACATACCGAGATGTATCCGGGCTTTGCAGATACAGCGGACAAAGAGGGATTTGCTGAGATTGCTGAAGTTTTTAGGAATATTGCCGTTGCCGAAAAACGTCACGAAGAGAGGTATCTTGCCCTGGCAAAGAATATAAGCGACGGCCTGGTATTCAAACGCGATAAACCGGTAAGATGGGTTTGCAGAAATTGTGGCTATGCGCACGAAGGGCCTGAAGCGCCGGAACTTTGCCCGGCTTGTGCGCATCCGCAAAGCTATTATGAGTTGGAAGCAATTAACTACTAAAGAGACGATTCATTCTGTTAACACCGCTGCAGGTGCGAAACTAAAGGAAAATGGTAATGCAGCAACTAAAACCAAACGTCTATTTCGTCGGTGCGATTGATTGGGATAGAAGGTTGTTTGACGAGCTGATTCCACTGCCTGACGGCACAAGCTACAATGCTTATCTGATAAAGGGCAGCGAGAAAACGGCGCTGCTGGATACAGTTGATCCTACGAAAGCTGATGTGCTAATAGACAACCTTGTCGCAGTCGGAGTTGAAAGCATAGATTATATTGTTGCCCACCACGCCGAGCAGGACCACTCCGGCAGCATACCGGATATATTGCTGCTCTATCCCGATGTAAAGGTAGTAACAAATCCGAAGTGCAAGGGTATGCTTATCGACTTATTGAACATTAGCGAGGACAAATTCATAACTGTCGATGATGGTCAGACGCTTTCGCTGGGCGATAAGACGCTGCAGTTTGTCTATATCCCATGGGTCCATTGGCCTGAGACGCTGGGAACATACTTGCAGGAGGACAAAATATTTTTCCCGTGCGATTTCTTCGGCTCGCACCTTGCAACAAGCGGCCTGTTTGTGGACGATGAAGCGGTTGTTTATGAGGCGGCTAAGAGGTATTACGCAGAGATAATGATGCCTTTCAGAACGCCGATAATACGGGAGAATCTGGAAAAGATAGAGGAACTGCAAATAGATATAATTGCCCCAAGTCACGGCCCCATCTATGATAGGCCCGAGTTTATTATCGATGCTTATAAAGATTGGGTCAGCGACCGGGTCAAGAACGAAGTAGTGCTGCCGTATATTTCAATGCACGATAGCACAAGAAAAATGGTTGAACATTTTGTGGATGCTTTGATTGAAAGAGGCATAACAGTCAAGCAATTCAAACTTACGGCAACGGACATTGGTAAACTGGCGATGTCGCTTGTCGACGCAGCTACGATCGTGCTTGGTTCTCCGACGGTTTTGGCGGGAGCACACCCAAAAGTTGCATACGTTGCAATCTTGGCAAACGCACTTAGGCCGAAAACAAAATTCGCCTCAATTATTGGCTCTTATGGATGGGGTGGCAGGATGGTCGAGCAGCTTACAGAACTGATTTCAAATCTCAAAGTAGAAATCCTTACACCGGTGATAGCAAAGGGCCATCCTAAAGATGAGGATTTTGTAGCTCTGGACAAATTGGCTGACCAAATTCTGGCCAAACATAAAGAGCTTAAAATCTCCAATTAGAGCAGGTTTTTTTTAACGCTATATTAAGGATGAAAAATCAGAACTGCCAAATTTCGAAAGGGGAAAATTATGGCTAAGAAACTTCAAGTCTATAAATGTATGGTGTGCGGTAATATCGTAGAAGTGCTTCACGGCGGCGCCGGGGAGTTGGTTTGTTGTGGTCAGCCGATGGAAAACCTTGTCGCAAAGACGGCCGATGAGGGCAAGGAGAAACACGTGCCTGTGATTGAAAAAATCGATGGCGGCGTCAAAGTAAAAGTCGGCAGCGTTCCTCACCCGATGGAGGACAAACACTATATTGAGTGGATTGAGTTGCTTGCTGACGGCAAGGCGTATCGACAGTTCCTCAACCCCGGCGATGCACCTGAAGCAGAATTCGGCGTGGAGCCACGTACAGTCACCGCGCGGGAGCATTGCAGTATTCACGGCTTGTGGAAGGGAGAATGATAATGGGTATTACCTTTAACGCAGACGAAATCTTTGAAATGGCGGAAGAAATTGAGAGAAACGGCGCCAAGTATTATCGCGAAGCGGCGGAAAAAACATCAGACAAGAAAACAAAACGGATGTTGCTCGATATGGCCACTATGGAGGATGAGCATCTGAAAACCTTTGTGGAAATGAGAAAAGAACTGAGCGGCCGGGAAAAAGAACCGATGATTTTCGACCCTGATAATCAAGCGGCAATGTATCTGCAGGTAATGGCTGATGCTCGTGGTATGGAAGGCAGAATAGGCCCGACCACGAAACTGACCGGCAGCGAGACGATAAAGGAGATTCTTGACATAGCGATAAATTCTGAAAAGGATTCGGTTGTTTTCTATCTGAATTTAAAGGGCTTAGTGCCCGTAAAGGCAGGCAGGGACAAAGTGGAAGAGATTATCATCGAGGA
>JAUWBI010000007.1 GCA_030601745.1 Phycisphaerae bacterium | reverse complement strand
TCTGGATTAGTGAAGCCCAGGAAAGAATGGTCATAGCGGTCAAGCCGGAAAATTTAGAAGCGATAAAGAAGATTTTCGACGGTGAAAACGTCGAGTCAACGGTAATAGGCAAATTCACCAGTGATAAAAAGTTGATATTGCGATACAACGGCCGGCAGGTAGCCGAGCTCGATATGGAGTTTCTGCACGACGGCGTACCTAAATACTCGCGCAAGGCGGTCTGGAAAAGTCCGCAACTCAGCGAGCCGAGCATAGCTGGAAAAGACAATTATAACGATGAGCTTTTGCGAATTCTTTCATCTTATAATGTCGCCAGCAAGGAATGGGTAATCCGTCAATACGACCACGAGGTTCAGGGCAGTTCGGTTGTCAAGCCGTTAACAGGCGTAAACAACGACGGCCCCGGTGACGCAGCGGTGATAAGGCCCAAGTTCAATTCGGATAGAGGTATTGCCATTAGTTGTGGAATGAATCCACTCTACGGTGACATCGACCCGTATTGGATGGCCCTGGCCGGGATAGATGAGGCAATCAGGAATCTGATATGTGTGGGCGGCCGGGCCGACAGGATTGCGCTGCTGGATAACTTCTGCTGGGGCAACTGCACAAAGCCCGAAACGTTCGGCGCATTAGTGCGGGCAGCCCAGGCCTGCTATGACGGCGCAATCGGCTTCGAAGCACCGTTTATCTCCGGCAAGGATTCGCTGAATAATGAATTTTCCTGCGAAGATGGGACCCAAATCTCCATCCCATCGACACTTTTAATAAGTGCGATGTCGATAGTTGATGACGTCAATAAGTGTGTAACAATGGACGCAAAGAAGGCATCCAATTTGCTTTTTATAGTGGGTGAAACGAAAAATGAATTAGGCGGTTCGCATTATTACAAGATTAACGGCCAACTCGGGGCCAATGTCCCGAAGGTGGAGCTCGAAGCAGCTCCCAGAATCGCCGAGAAGATTTCTGCCGCAATAGCTAATGGCCTTATTGTCAGCTGTCACGATTGCTCGGAAGGCGGCCTGGCCGTTGCACTTGCAGAGATGGCCTTTGCCGGCGGACTGGGTATAGAAGCAGACCTGCGCGGCCTGCCGAAAAGCGATGATTGCTCGCGGACAGATGCACAGCTATTCAGCGAATCAAACTCCCGCTATATCGTAGAAGTTGAGCCGGAAAATTATGATGCCTTTGCATCTCTGTGCCTAAACTTGCCGTTTGGCCAAATCGGAAAGGTGATAGAAGAAAAAACACTCATCATAAAAGCACAAGACGGCAAAACTGTTATCGAATCGGATTTGGCTTCGTTAAAAAAGGCGTGGCAGAAACCGCTTGATTGGTAGCAAAAAGATTAGCCACAGAGAACACAGAGAAGAAATTTAGAAGGTAAGAAATGGGACAGGTAAACCCCATTAGAAATTCTAAAGCGGGGAATGTGATACAAAAATGGAAGGTTCCTAACAGGATAATAATATGATACAAAAAGGGAAAATTTCTAACGGGGTAAAGGCAATAGTTTTGCGGGCGGCGGGGATAAATTGCGACCTGGAAACAGAGCACGCACTCGAACTGGCAGGCGCAGAAGCTCGGCGTGTGCATATAAACAGGATAATCGAGGATAAAAGTGCGCTGGATAAGTTCCAGATAATCGTTTTTCCCGGCGGCTTTAGCTACGGCGATGACGTAGCCGCGGGCAAAATCTTAGCAAATCAAATCGTGCATCACCTTTACGAGCCGATACAAAAATTTATTGATGACGGCAAGCTGGTGCTTGGGATTTGCAACGGCTTCCAGGTACTGGTCAAGGCGGGAATCCTGCCGGGGGATGATAAAGAATTAGCCACAGAGGACACAGAGAAAAATCAATCATCAAAAATTAGCAATCAATCTGTTACAATAACCTATAATGACAGCGGCAAGTTCGAGGACAGATGGGTATATCTCGCTCCACAAACCGAAAAGTGCATCTTCATCGAGCCGGGCAGGCAAATTTATCTGCCGGTCGCACACGGTGAGGGCAAAGTCGTTACCAAAGACACGGACACTCTTGAGAAATTAAAGTCCGACGGACACGTTGCGTTCAAATATGTGGATAAAAACGGCAAAGAAGGCGATTACCCCACCAATCCAAACGGCTCAATGGATTCAATAGCCGGCTTGACCGATACGACCGGCAGGGTCCTGGGACTTATGCCTCATCCGGAAAGGCACGTTCGGCCAACTCAACATCCGCATTGGTCCCGCCTGAAAAACAAACAAGACGGCGATGGAATGACAATCTTCAACAACGCCGTCAAATACATACAAGAAAATTTTTGACGGCACGGGTTCTCATTTTGCCTGTACCTGTGGTTGCGCAGGCACAGGTGCGACGTATTGCAAAATGTGATCCCGCTCCTATGTCCACTATTGCTCTATGTGCTCACTACAGTACTGCCGCCTTCTGCCGCCAAGCGGTTCTGCCTTTTTATGTTTTATGGATAAGGATTTGGCACAGGCCAAAATGCTGGGGCGGCTTGGGTTGAATTTTCTTGCAATATTTGGTGCTGGAATGTAAAGTAATCTTGGAATCAGGGCCCGTAGCTCAGCGGTTAGAGCAGTGGACTCATAATCCATTGGTCGTAGGTTCGAATCCTACCGGGCCCATTCGTTACGCTTTCACCGCTTATCCACCTGTGCCTGCGGTTCCCCCCCTGCTTTCTTGCGAAAGCAAGAAGGGGGGTGCAGGCAGAAGAAACGTCACAGCTTTTTTTATTTCATCGTAGGGTACATTTACGCTTTTGCCGTTGAGCTTTATTCTGTGCGGTCTTTCAACTGTTCGTAAGGAAGCTCTTACTATGGGCTGTCCCTGCAATGCTACCTCCATTTCGGGTTTCCCGGCCGTAAATACGGTATAAACTTTCGAAAGCGAGTTGAGCACCACCTTGCCGTTCTTGCGCAGGTAACTGCCACAGGCAACAAAGTACCGCACCGCCGAATCCGGGTCATTCTCATCAGTGCCTGCCGGTCGAGTGACGGCCAGCAAGTACGCATCAGTCTCCCACCCGTTAATCACATTACAACTGTTTCGGTGCATCTTCCTGCCATCGGCACGCAGATTAAGATATACGTCGGTAATCATCTCGTCTTCATATATGCGCACGCCAATCATTTCATTGCCTTTTAATGTCTCCAGGCGCGGCAAATTTTTCTCACTGCCTTCTCCTATCGGCAAAATGACGGTTACGAACTTGGTTTGCCGCATAGTTCCTTCAGGCGACAGGGCCAGGTAGGTAACTTCTGTATCCGGGTCGTGGTCTTTCAGGCCTTTCTTTTCGGTTACGCTCATATTTTCTGGAAATAATGGGCGGACAATTGCTTTCGCCTTGCTGCCGTTGGATAAATGCAAAGCTGAACCACGTTTCTCCGCCCGGCCTTCATAGTGCAACAGCCATTCAAATTTTCCGGTTTCGTGGGTACGCACATCATCGAAAATTAGTATAACATTGCCGACCCACAGGAAGTGACGATAATTGCGGGAGAATTTCCAGGACGTAGGCCCGGTAGCATCGGCAAAAACGTATTTTAACCCAGCCATATCCATCAATCTGTACACCTGACCGGGAGTCTTTACCCCACGGTCGCCGCCACCGCAATCTTCCGGGTTCTGTCCGTGGCCGTTGAACAGGATTACATTATGGGCCTTGCTCTGGCGATAGTACGACGTATATTCCCGCCTGCTGTAGGAACAGTTTCCGGAATCGATAATCAAAGGTTGTCCCGCGTGAAAGAGGATAAAAGAACCTGCGTCGGGGTGCGCATGGTTCCAAGCAAAACCGGATTTCACCGCCATCATAGTTGCGTCATCTTCCCACGATGACCGCATAATTACCCACCCTATATCAGGATAGATAACCGATGTTGGCAAATCTTCAGGGGGATATTTCCTCAGCTTCGTCTGGTAATAAACCAGCCCAATCGGGTCATCAAGTCCCAAATCAGTTCGGCTTATATACCAGTGGTATTCTTCCGCTTCATACCCATTTGCCAGCAGCAGACGCAACGTTCCGGCTCCCGTCGTGGTTATACTACTGTCTCCGAAGTTTGCCGACAGCATCGAAGTTGACCTCGGATAGGATGTATGCACAAAGAAGTCACCCACTTTTCGCAGCAGCGGAATATCAGGTGGTGGTGAATTGAGGAAAGTGTTCGAGTAGGCCAGCCGAAAAAGTAAATATTCCGACAATGCGTAATTCGCATAACTCACACTCTCATAAAAGGCCCCCCCACTGTCAAAGTTCCTGCTCTTATTCTGAAGAACGTTTCCATTATAATAGAACCACTCCGGGAATGAGTTTGAAACCTGCTCTACCCAACCCTCAGCTTGCGGCTCATCGCCCAGAAGCGATAAGGATGCCAGCCCCGCCATAGAAACACAGACACTCCACCAGTTATGTCCCATCGAATCCAGGGCGTGAATGCGCTTCTCCCCAAGCACCCAGTCATTAAGCGTAGGCAGCACGCCCATTCGGACCATAGTCTGGGCAATTGTTCTTCGGTCTTTTTCTGATAGATAATCATAAATGCTGTCGTAGCCCACCGCATAGCCATAACAGAACCTAGCTGTGTTTAACTCCGAGTGCCAAGGTGGGTCTCGCTTAGCATCACCGGCCCATCGTTTGAGCCCACCATAATGGATAAGAGCCCGCTTGAGCTTTTCGGCATAGCGTTTTTCACCGGTCATCTGATAAGCCAAACCAAGCGTTGACGCCATATCGCTGACCTGTCGGCTCGGCCTGCCGTAATTGCCATGTTGTCCTGTTCCGCCATCTGCGTATTCTTTAGAAACCAACTTCGCCTTGAGCAAATGGTCAGCTCGCTTCAGCAGTTTGAGCCAGGCCTCTCTAAGTCCTATGGACTCCTTACGGAGAGCAGCTTCTTCTTCGACCTGCATACGTAACCGCTTTATCCTTTCAGGGGTGAAAAACAACCGAGGGCGCGAGGTTCTCCATTTTGGACCGGACAATACATTGATTGATTTCTCCTGCTGCTTTGTAACATCGCTCCGTCGCTCATTATCAACCATCGCAATTGTCTTATTGTTGCCGATAGCTAAAAATATGGCACATAAAAGGGCTATACAGAGAGCAAACTTGATTGATGTGAGAGGTGTTCTGTTTTGAGATTTTTGGTATTTCATCGCGAACTTCCTTTCCTATAAGCTGCCTGGAAAAAGTTCCTGGACAAGTGAGAGGAGCTTGTTCATCTTATGCAGCCGTGGTTTCCGAGTGAAAACCTCCCTGTTTTCACAGGCGTCGGGAACCTTCGCATCGTGCTTCGGTTTCAGGCAGCCGCTAAGATGGAGTTTTTCGTGGGGATACGCCTTAGCGGAACCTTAACTTTTAACCCAGCCCCTTGGAGGGGCGGGGTTAACCCAACTTCCACGGCTTTCGGTATTCGTAATGCAGCAGCTCATTAGCCCTTTTATTATTGATAATACGTTCTTTCTTCGGGTCCCATTCAATTCGAGACTTTGTGGCCAAAGCAATATTACTCAGGTGAGCAAACGTTGTTGAGCGGTGCCCCGTTTCCATATCACAATTGGTCCGCCGGCGGGTCTTGACACAATCAAGGAAATTTCGGATATGCTGAGCGGTAACATCTCCGTCTATTCGCTTAGCTTCCGCCGGTTTAATCTTCGGCTTGCTATCTTGAAATTGCCCCCCCTTTGAAGGAACGATTTTATATCCCATACCGCCTGTGCCGGAATAAAGATTACCCAGCGTACCACGGAACTCGATTTCCCCATCCGCTAAAGCGGTGCCTCCACTTGCTTCATATTGACCAAAAATAAGCAGTGCACCAGAGGCCAACTCAAAAATCACCTCCATCGTATCCGGAATTGTCCGGTCATCATCTACAGCAAACCGTCCTCCGTGGGCCGATATCGACACAGGCGCCTGCTCTTGCAAAACCCAGCGCATCGCATCACAATAATGCACGCCCCAGTTGGCCATTTGTGAGGAATATGACTGCCACCAGCGGAACTTATATAAGGCTATATTGTCCTTATAAGGGCGTTCTGGCCGAGGACCAAGCCACATATCCCAATCCAAACCCGTCGGCGGAGCCGAATCGGGATATCTGCCTATCCCATCCGGATACATATTGCTAATACGGTAGGCCCTGGCTACTGTTACCTTGCCAATCTTACCTGCCCGGACTTGTTCAACCACTCGCTTATACATTATGGAGGAGCGCCGGTGGAGGCCAACCTGTATCACTCGATTATATCGTTTTGCAGCCTCAACCATCTTTCTGCCTTCGAGAATGGTCACCGACAGTGGTTTTTCAACATAGACATCCTTTTCGGCCTGGCAAGCCATAATGGTTTGGATGGCATGCCAGTGGTCAGGCGTCGAAATGACCACCGCATCTATGTCTTTGCGGTCGAGCAGGCGACAAAAATCCTTGTAGCGCGCAACATTGGGGCCGAGTTTTTCTGTCATTTTTGGAACTCTGCCCCCCAAAGAATCGATGAGCTTTTTATCAACCTTAGAATAATCCCTTGTTAAATAGGGCTCATACACATCACAAAGAGCTGCAACCTCAACATCATCTTGTTTCAGGAACCCCCTGAGAAGCTGCGTCCCACGGTTACCTACGCCGATAAACCCTACACGAATTTTTTCATTAGCGCCGAGTGCAGATTGAATCAGGGGAGCACCTGCGGCATTCACCTGTGGCAGAGCCAAACCCAACGCAACCGACGCTGCTGTCACAGTCGAATTCTTTAAGAATCTACGCCTTGTAGTTTTTTCTTGATTCACGTTCATTCTGTCACCTCCAAAGTAATTCTGCATCCTTATCAAAAAGGTTATTATTGGGAGAGAACAAATTCAGCCAAATCGCCAATCTCGTTTTCGGTTAGATTGGATGTGACCCCGTGCTTATCACCGGAGTTGTGTTTGGTCAACACTTCTTTCATGGTCGCGGCGCGGCCGTCGTGCAGATACGGCACGGTCCGCCACACCTCAACCAACGTTGGCGTGTCAAAGGCCAGATTTTTCTCCATTCCCTTGCCTGTTTCCACATTGTATTTATTCATATCGGTGTACAGCGGTGAGGGATGGCACCTGGCACAGCCGGCTTTTTTGAAGATTTTCCTGCCACGTTTTGCCGCTTTGCTCAGCCTGCCCTTCACCAGATAAGGACTCGGAACCGGTTTGAGCAACTTCAGGTATTCATCAATTGCTACGGCGTCCTTTTCGGGACGCACGGCAAATTGGATGTGCCTGCTCCCGGCACGAACGGCGGTCTCGGCCCGATTGCGCACGGCTGTAATCATCGCCGGCGGGGTCACGTGTGAAAGCAGCAAGCTCCTGGTATTCTTGGGATTGCCTATTCCGTCGTTAAGAAGGTCCCAGTTCAAAGCATCGGCCCGGCCCCTGGTATTGCAGGGGTAAGCTCGTCCCCGCGGAGGCGGGGAGCCTTGAGCAGTTTTGGTGACTTTGCTCTTTTCGCTCCACCAGCCAGGGATGGAGTGAGAACCCCTGCGAGTATCGCACACGCGATAAGGAAGAAAACGCCCATTGCCTGTTGTTGTCTTGTCAGCATCTTTGTCAGTCACTCCCATATTGCCGGGGGTTCCCCAAACGCGAAATAATGTGCGTCATCCGGCGCCGCATCGACGGACGTTAATAATTATTATACCATCGCTTCTTTCCGGCTGCAATGGCCAGTGTCTCCTTCGGCCCGAACACCACCGAAAGCCTACGTTGTAGATTTTTTGCCGGGCTGTGAGGATGAGTAGTTTAGCCATTTTTGGGACACGTAAGTCTTTGTATATAAACACTTAAGAAATTAACACAACTCTTCTTTGAAAAGTCGAGTTGCCCAAAAAACAGTAAAACATAGCGAAATAAGCCATAGATTTAGGATTTGCCCCAAAAAATGGCTAAAGTTCACAGGATGAAAATGGCTGATGCGTTGTTATGGCCATAGAGGGGGCATTGAGAAGGCCAAATTTTGCAAAAAATTTACTTATTATCTGTCAACCGATTAGCTACTATGAGCGTCTATAGTGGTAGATGGAGTAAATTGCCTCAATGGAGAACACAGACAGAAGCTTAATCGACGCCCATCTCAGGGGTGATAAGACGGCGTTCGGCGAGCTTGTACGCCGATACGGAGATAGTGTATTGGGATATTTGACACAAATGAGCGGCAGTAGAGAACAAGCTGAGGACCTTTTTCAGGAAACTTTTAAGCGCGTCCACGAGAAGGCCCATACGCTTCGGGGCAATCACTTTAAGCCCTGGCTGTTTACAATCGCAACGAATGTGGCTATCGACGGTTTGCGGAGACGCAGGCGGCTGCAAGTTGTATCGCTGAACCAGAAACTCGATTGTGCCGATGGCAGATGTGAAGAGCTCGGTGCGGTTGCCGTCGCAGATAATCGGTATGAACCTTCTCAAGAGGCGGTAAGGGCTGAGCAGAAAGAACAGGTACGGCAGGCCATTGAGCTGCTGCCCGCAAATCAGCGGGCGACGCTCGTTCTGGCGTATTATCAGCAGCTCAGCTACCGGGAAGTGGCGGAAGCATTAGGCTGCTCTATCGGGACGGTGAAAGCACAAATGTACAGAGCACTTAAGACGCTGGCACAAAGATTACCTGATGTTTCGGGAGAGATGAAATGAAACATCATCTTACAGAACGAGAGCTTATCGAATACCAGTTTGCACTGGCCTCAGATACCCTGACGGCAAAGATTGCTGCACATCTGGAGAGGTGCGGTGAGTGTCGCGAACGTCTGGAGCAGTTGAAGCGCAAATTCGCGGCGCTGGATTTGCTGCGTGAAGAGGTTGAGGTCTCCGAGGATTTGATTTCGCAGGTGGTAGAGCAGGCCGGGTCCACCCAGAGCGAAGTGCGGCCGAAGGTTATTCCGTTCAGGCCGTCCGCCTGGTTTGGCGCGGCTGCGGCGGTGCTGGTGGTGGGGCTGCTGCTGCTGGCTCCTCATTTGACGAGAGATGAGACGCCAACTCATAAGGTCGTGAAAGGGGTGAGCGAGCCAGTAGAGAAAATGAAACTTGGTTACGAAGTGGAGATTACACCACAAGCAGGTTACGGTGAGAAGTATGCTATGAAGGAGAAAACTCTCTCAAGATTAGCGACATACAGCGAAGGGGGTACTAAAGGGTTAAGGGACGTTGCAAAAAGTGAGCTTGTTGAAGAAGAAATATCTGAACAGGCGCCTTTTGCACCGGCAAGTGCGATAGAGCTGGTGACACTACCGAGGCGGGATAAGGTACAGCTTACGATTTATAATTCCGCTGATTTGACATTAGTGCGGGAACGGCGGAACCTGACGTTGAAGAAGGGCTGGAACTGGCTGCAGTTTATGTGGGCCAATACGCTGATTGACCCAACTTCGCTCAGTCTGGAGCCGTTGGAGCAGGTGGACAAGATTGATATACAGCAGTTGGTGTTCCCAGCGAGGCTGCGGGAGCTTGGCCGTTGGCTCATTCGCTCTAAGGTCAGCGGCCAGGTACCGTTTGAGATAACGTATTTTACCAGTGGACTTTCCTGGCGGGCATTTTATATGGGGACACTAACCGAAGACGAAAAGGCGATGCGGCTGCAGGGATATGTAAGAGTCGGCAACAATAGCGGCGAAGATTACGAAAAGGCACAGACCCGGCTGATTGTCGGCAAGGTGCATATCCTCGACCAAATCGCCACACTGGCAAAAAGAAAATATCCGTACGGCAGGCCAGAGGCACGTTTCTACGGCCTCGGTGTTGACACCAGCGCAATTTACTTTAACGCCCATGGTGAGGTGCCAGTTTTGGGAAAGGTGCCAGTGATTGGGAGGTTGTTTAGGACACTTGAGCCCAAGGAAATCAAAAAGGAAGGCCTGAGTGAATATTTCCTTTATACGATTGAGGGGACGGAGACTATACCGGATAAGTGGGGCAAGAGATTGCTTTCGTTTGAGGCCGAGGATATCGAGGTCGAGAGCCTCTACAAGTACGACGAGGAGCGCTGGCGCGGGCAGACGATAAGGTTCGTTAAGTTTACGAATGACGAAGAGCACAACCTGGGAGAGACGCCGATTCCGAATGGGACGGTGAAGATATACAGCCAGGCCGACGCCGAAGGGTATCTGTCATACGTCGGCGGAACGAGCGTCAAGTATATTCCGGTAGATGAAGAGGTCGAGTTAAATCTTGGCCCGGCCCGATTGGTCAGGGTTGAGCCGACACTTATGAATTTCAAGACGGATAATTACGTATTCGACAGAAAGAATAATATTTCCGGCTGGGATGAAATACGAACCTGGAAGATAAAGATTACCAATACTCGGACTCTGCCGATAGAAATTGAAATTACCCGCGGCCTCGGCACGGCATACTGGACGCTGCAACTCATAGACCCTGCTTCTATGGCTGACGATGCAGTCGCTTACGAAAAACACGATGCCACGCACGCTCGTTTTACACTTAATCTTAAGCCGCGAAACAAGCGGACATTTGGATATACGGTAAGAACATATCACGGCGTGCGAGAAGAGACAGTTAGCGAATAAACCTCAAAATCATTTGAAAGGAGCCTGTGTGAATATGAAGCGATTGGTAGTAGTTGGAGCTTGCCTGATGTTTTCCAGCCTTGTTCTCGCAGATGACCAGATTTACAGAACGGATAATACAGTAGTTACCTACAGCGGCATCGAGACAAAATACGTTGAGGCGCTTGCTCAGACCGTGGAAGTTGCGCGTGCCATCGCAGTCAGGCAATTCGGTTTCGATATGCCTGAGACGATTAAGATAACTGTCAGGCGTGACCCAAGGCAGAGGGTAAGACTGTTCAACGACGGTAATGACCGTCTGTATCTTACAGTTCGCACGGCGAAGGATTTAAGCAAGCCGAGTGAAAGCGGGGTATTCCACATTTATGGGATCTGTCACGAAGTTGGGCACTTAGCGATGTATCGTATTATTCGCGACCATAGTTGGATTACCTCCGATGGAGCGGAGGGCTGGGCCCATTATATTGGCTCACAAATTGTTGACGGTGTTTATGCCCGAAAGAAAGAAGATCTCTGGCCTGATAAATACAATTATCTTGCTGACGGTACGGCACGACTCAAAAAGCAACTGGCCAAGCCGAATCCTTCCGGTTTAATGAAAGCCGTTCGCTTGTGGATGGAACTTGCTGATATCGTCGGAGACAAAGGCATTGCGGGTGTCTTCAAGGCGTGGGCAGGTGTAGATGTTGACCCGGCGGACCCGGGAGCTGCGATTCGGAAAGCCCTGCTGGCGGTCAAGACGGACCCGCGCCTTGGCCAGTGGTGGAATAAAGCTGAGCCTGTTTTGGTCTTTAAGCGGCCAAAGAGCGGATTCGTCGCCCGGACGGCCGAGCGCAAAGACCTGGCGGGACAGCCAATGAACCTTGCTCATGACGATGGCAGACAGTCTGGCAAGAGTTCAATTGCAGGAGGTGGCCACGCGGTGCGATTTAAGATTCCGGGCGATAGCTGGTATTTGACGGGAGTTCGAATCTACGGGTCGCGTTACGGGTATCCGGCACCGCCGAAAGAGAATTTTCACATCTGGCTGTGCGATAGTGACTTTAAGACAATCGCTGACTTCCCACAGCCTTATGCGAAATTCAAACGAGGCAATCCCAGGTGGGCTAACTCAACTTTGAAACCGACAAACGTTCCTTCTGAGTTCATAATTTGTGTCGGCTTTAACCCGACCGGCACCAAGGGCGTTTATGTCGGCTACGATGAGTCAGGCACTGGAAATTCCTTTACGGGGCTTGCCGGCAAGAAAGGCCAGGCTTTCAACAAGGGCGATTGGCTGATTCGCGTCAGACTGGACCAGCTTAAAACCGCTGATTCCCTGAGACCGGTAAAGTAGGCGAATTGAAACATAATCAACAATATTTTTAAGGAGACTGAATTATGAACAGCAAAAGAATCAAACTAATGGTAATTGTGCTGCTGCTTATATGCAGCGCAACGTCGCAGGCCAGAATCAAGCTGGTTGCGCTGCCGGAGCGGGCGGCGACGGTGATTCGCTTAGACAATCCGCAGTGGACGCTGATTGAAGAAGAGCGTGTTCTGACCCTGCAAAAGACACCACCAGAGGGACCACCAAATAAGGTGGACTTTTCGTGGAAGGGCGTGAGCATCGACGCTGACTCGATTCGGCTAAGGGCGCTCGACCACCCGGGCAAGGAGGTGACACTTTTGAACGTGAGCTATCCGCCGAACGAGGCCGCTTTGGTGTGGGAGATTAGCTGTGCCGATAACTATGCAGAGACGGTTCGAATCAGCTATCTGCTGCGGAATATCGACCGGCTGATTACCTATAAGGCAATCGCCGACAAGGCCGAGACGTATGTTGACCTGAAAAGCTATCTGGTGCTGCGGAACTTTTCAGGTGAGGATTTCGACCGGGCACGGGTGCTGCTGGATTACGGCGAGGCCTTCGAGCGGGGCATCAAACACGAGGAGACCAAGCAGATGCTGTTTCTAAAGGCGGCGAAAGTGCCGATTACGAAGGTCTGGACGTTCGATGCGGCCAAGCTGCCGTGGGACCCTGAGAAGCTGGAAAATAAAAACGTGGGTATCCCGGTAAGCTATCGCATTGTAAATGACGCCAAGAGCAGGCTGGGTAAATTTGCCCTCTGGGGCGGTAAGGCACGACTCTTCCAGGACGATGGGCACGGCAGCACCATCTTTTTAGGTGAAGATGTAACGGGACTGGTGCCGGTCGGCGAGTAGATGGAACTCTATATCGGTGACAGCAGGGACATCGTCGTAACGCAGCGAGATATGACCGGCGCTAAAAAAATCAATGTGAAACGCAACAGAAAGGGGGACATCGTTCTCTACGATACCGATGAAATAATCACGGCCAAGATTGAGAATTTCAAGGACAGCCCTGCTGTGCTTACGATGATTCAGCACATCCCCGGCCAGTGGGATATGGAAAAGTGCACTTTGGATAAGAAGGAGTTGAAACTCGGCGTCGGCTATAAGAAAAAGCACGCTAATACCCTTGAGTTCGAGATAAAACTGCCTGCTCGCACGGAGGCCGGCCCCGCTGTAAAAGAGCTGAAGATGCACTACCATCGCCGCAATATACGGCCGGGAGTAAATATAAGGCCGGAGCCGTCTATAATAAGAAGGTAGTAAGCTTGAACCTGTCAAACTAAAGGAGCAGCAAAATGAAACGCTTAGTATTGATGTTACTAGTCGTTGCGATGACCGGCGTCAGCCGGGCCAAGGTTGATTTGGTTACGCTGCCTTCCCGTGATATGGTGCAGCTTACGATTTATAACTCGGCGGATATGACATTAGTGCGCGAGAGCAGAGACCTTACGCTAAAACAAGGCAAAAACAAGTTGCAGTTCTCCTGGGCCAATACGCTCATCGACCCGACAAGCTTAGAAATGCTGCCTAAAGCCAATGCAGACAAAATCGACATTGCTGATTTGACCTATCCGCCGAGAGTCAGGAACCTTGGACTGTGGAATATTAAGAGCGGCGTGAGCGGCAAGGTGCCGGTGGAGATTACATATCTAACAAGTGGATTGAGTTGGCGGGCATTTTATATGGGGACGCTCACCGATGATGAAAAGACGATGCGGCTGAAGGGCTATGTGCGGGTTACCAATAATAGCGGAGAAGATTACGAAAACGCGCAGACGCGTTTAATTGTCGGCAAAGTCCACATACTCGACCAGATTGCTGACCTTGCCCGGCGGCGGTATCCTTATGGCAGACCGGGGGAAGTAGTGCCTGTGCCAAGACCGCTTGTTCCCCCCGTGTCGGCGGTAAGGGATAAAAAAGAAATAGCGTGGGCGGAAGTGTTGGCACTTAGGCCGAAGGAAATCAAGAAGGAAGGTCTGAGCGAGTATTTTCTTTACACGATTGAGGGTACTGAGACGATTCCGACCGGCTGGTCGAAACGACTGCTCAGCTTCGATGTTGACGAGGTGCCGGTGGTTAATCTGTACAAGTATGAGCAGGAGCGCTATGGCAATTCCGTGGTTCGGTTCCTCAGTTTCAAGAATGACGAGGAGCACAAGCTCGGCGATACGCCTATCCCCGGCGGGATGCTAAAGGTTTATAGAAGCGTTGACGAAGAGGAACATTTGTCTTATACGGGTCAGTCCTCGTTTAAGTATATCCCTGTGGATGAGGATGTGGAGCTGAATCTCGGCCCGGTTGCCAACCTTGTTGTCGAGCCGACGCTTATGGATTACAGGACGGAAAACTACAGGTTCGACCGTCGCGGCAATATTTCCGGTTTCGATGAAATTCGCAAATTCAAGATTGAAGTCAGAAATACTCGCGAGATTGGCGTCAAGGTCGAGATTCAGCGCAACTTCAATACGCCATACTGGAGGCTGGAGAAAAGCGGCGAGTTTGATAAATTCGAGAAGGTTGACCTGGATACGGTTAAGTTCACGCTTATCTTGGAGCCGAGGTCAGCAAAGAAATTTGAGTACGTCCTGACGACCTATCACGGCGTTCGGCGGGAAGAAACTTCGCGATAAGCATTATAAGCTCTGCCCGGCCAATGTCGCCGGGCTTTCGCGAAAGACTTGGGGCAACGAAACTTCATTGGCCCTGACCAGCAGCCCTGGGGTGCTTGTGTAATTCTCCGGAACGACAGAACAACTCACGGGTCAAGGCTCGTCATCGGTCGAAACTGTGCGGACTTGAAATTGCTCTTCGGGCCAACCAAATTTCCCGGCGACGGCTCGCGGGAACTGCCATCCAGAATCATCTTTTTGATAGAGTCGTATCCGGCTGCGCTCGGCTGCCATCGCTACAGCCTGTGGCACATCCAGATAGCGCAGCACATTGAGGAAGGTCGGCCCCTCGCGGTGCGAGGGGGACAAATGCCACAGGTCAAGCCGGACGATGTCAGGCTCGAACAGCGAGGCGTACAGCACGATGCCGGCCATCCGGCGTTCACCCTGAAGTCGCACCGGTACGCCGCTCATCGAACCAACGGTACGCAGCGTCTGAATCGCCCGCCGGACGTCCCACACGCGCATGCCGTCGAGGGTTTGGCCGAGCAGCATGAACCGTCGGCGGATTTGCGTTTGCTTGCGTTCGTTAGGGTTCCACATAGTCGGCCCAATCCCACGTGGCGCCAAGTAGGCCATCGCCCGCGTTGTATTCCTGAACATCTGCTAGATTCGTTTGAAAGCGTTTTCATTCGGCTCGGGCAGCGTCTGGTCGTTGAGTTCATCTGCAAAGCCCACGCGCATAGCAGCCAACCACTCGGTCCATCCCTGTTCGTCCAGTATGTTGAGCACAATGAGGTCGGCCTTGTCGAGCCCGGCGCGGTGTGCTATGTATAACCGTAGACGAACGTGCGGCTGGCTCGTGAAGTCAAACGCACTGAAGCGGATACCGTGTCGCTCGACGGAAAATACCTGTCTGGTGTCGAGCGAACCTGCCTGTGCTTGCGTCGGCCAGCCGCGGAACGACTTTTCCCGAAGCGCTTTCATCCACACTTTGCGCTGCTTTGCCCATTCGTCGGCGGATTGCGGCACCAACGGTTGAGGTGCCTTGGGCGTGAACGATTCCTGTATCCGTGAGTTTATGCTGTCAGCGGGCAGCTCGTCGAAAACCTTAAGTTGTGTCCACTGGAAAAAAGGCACAGCCGGCTTGTCAATCAGCGGATTATCACCTTTGAGGAAGCGATTGAACCACACAAAAGCGTGTATGCGCAGCTCTTGCGTGTCCTTGTGTGGGCCTTCGGTAATGTGCAGGCCGAGGTTCTTCTCGGCGTTGTATAACTTGTAGATGTTCCGCACCTTTTCGTGGAGGCGAATGACTCCGTCCAGCGGGAAGATGCTGTCCTTGTCGCTGTTAGAAATCAGAAGCGGTCGCGGCGCCACCAGTGCCGCCACGAGCGCATAGTCCCAGCGGTACGTGTTCACGATGTACATGCAGTCGCAGTGGCCCTCGACGCAGCCGTCCACAACGTGGTTTTGAAGGTCGGTGATGCCGGCGACGGGTACAGCCGCCTTGATACGGTCGTCGAGGGCGGCGAGCCACCAACTGTACGCCCCGCCGCCGGAGCGACCCGTCACGCCGATGCGGTCCTTGTCTACTTCCTTGCGCGTCTGAAGGTAATCCAGTGCGCGTATGCAGTTCCATGCCTCGGTGCCGGCCGGCGTGTAGCCACGGCTATTCCACCACCACATTTTGTATCGGTAGGTGCCGTGATGGATGCCTTCTATCTCGCCCCGATGCACCGTGTCAATGATGAAGCAAACATAGCCATGCTGCGCAAACCAGGCACCGTGGTGCTGGTAGGGAGCCTTGTTACCATAGCGAATACCGTTTTTCGTGCCGACGGCGTGACCGCAGACGTATAGAATCGTCGGCGCAGGTTTTTCGAGACCTTTTGGGATGTACAGGTTGCCTGTTACGTAAAGACCGGGCCTCGATTGATAGTGAATCTTTTCGACTGTAAATTCGTCGTGCTCAACTTTGCCGGTGACGACAGGCTTCAGATCGGTCTTTTCCGGCAACGGGTCAAGTCCCACCATTTCGAAGAGTTGCTTTCGGTAAACCTGGCGTTTTGTTTTCCAGTCATCGAGCGTTTTGACATCGGCCAAGCATTGGTCGCGCAGCTTCGCAGCCTCAGCACGAAAGTACTCTGCAAGCATACGGTCGCCATGACTTGTGCCGATTACCGATCGGTCCGCAGCCAAGCAGGGAAGGCAGACGCATAACAATGTAAGCACAACACAAGAAAATCGCCCAGACATAGTTGGCCCCGCACTTACTCGATTCGCCTTGCACGGTTTTTTAACCCTGAGAATGAAGTCGAGTAAGTGCGGGGTCAAATTTTCATTAGCTTGTCTAAACATTTGAACCTCGCAAGAAACTTATGAAAGGATGAAAAATTTTTTCTAAAGACGAAAAGTAGTGTAACCAAGTCATCTGGAAACTGCCAGTAAATATTTTCAGGATGACTCGTCGGGGCGAAGCCCGCCGCAGCCCGACAGCCATTTATCAAGGTTTTGTCTTACAAAATCGTCGTCGGTAAGGTGCGGATAGTTGCGTATTATCTCATCTATCCTGCCAGCCTGGCCCGGTGACAGTCGTTCCTGGGGATTAAGTGTTCTCGGTTCTTCCAAAAGGCCCTGCCGCTTTAACACATAAGATATACCGGGAATGCACCCGGCGAAATGATTATCAGCATCGAAAATCGCCTTATTGGCCAGCGTCAAATGACTCGCTAATGTCAGCATCTCCTGCGGGATTTGCATTTTAGTTTCGTGAATTTTCTTGATGCGAGCGAGATATTCAACCGCCCGTTTCGTCCAGCAAGCCCATTGTCCGAGCAGCCCACCGACAATCTGAAGTGATACCACTCGACCGTTGACGTTAAACTCATATTGTGTGAGTAAATCGAGAATTATGTTGTCATCGTTGCCGGTATATAATGCGATTTCATCAGACCTGCCGGAACAGGCAACCGCTTCGAGCACGTCAAGCGTTTGATATCTATTGAACGGCGCAATCTTTATAGCGAGGACATTTGGTATCTCAATGAACCTTCTCCAGAACTCAACAGGCAGCACCATTTGGCTTATCGCCTCTTGTAAGTAAAATCCCATAATCGGTATTATCTGGGCCACTTGTCGGCTGTGGTCTATCAGCTCGTCAATTGATTTTTCTTTTAGCGCTGTGAGGGAAAGTAGTCCGAGATGATAGCCCAGCTCCCGGGCCAACTCGGCTTCTTTCACAGCCCGGTTGGTCCGGCCCACGATGCCTGCAATCATTATCGGCTCGCCACAATTTGTGGATGTAGTAAATTCTTGCGCCGTCTCGCCGGCCAATTCCAGCACTGGCCGGTACAAACCTATCTTCGGGTTGTGGATGGCAAACTGGGTCGTGTGCACACCTACCGCCAACCCACCTGCACCGGAAGCTAAATAGTAACGGCTCAATGCCTTTTGACGGCGCTCGTCGAGCTTGTTATCCGCCTGCAGAGCCAGTGGATGAGCAGGAATAACACAACCTGAACGAAGCTTGTTGATGATATGCAAATCCATCGTGAAAAGGCTCCCCTTAGAACTTGCCATTACGTATATCGTATTTGGTCGGTCTGTTCAAAACCGTTTTGCCCGACGCTACCCATTTCACAATCAAAGACACCATTTCCTCAAGCGTCGTCTGCGGATAGCCAAATTTACTGAAACAGAAAGAAGCATTCGAAAGCAGGGCTGTTTGCGCCTCCTGGGATGCAAATTTCGGTTCTCTATTAAGCTCTTTGCCGATTTGCCCGGCCAATTTACGAACCGGCACAGTGTCCGGCCCTGTAACATTAAGAACAGCCGGCGGCGATTGCGCCAGACTTATAGCGCGGATGATATAATCATTAGCATCCCTCTGCCAGATTAGATTTACTGCCCCCATAGTCAGGTCAATAGGCTCGTCGTTCAATATCTTCAGGGTGAGGTCAACAATAATACCATATCGAGGTTCGTTGGCGTAATTGAGTCTGACTATGGTCTCTGGTGTATTATAAAGCTGCGAGAAGTACTGAAACATCCGCTCTCTGCCCAGGCACGACTGGGCATATTCGCCTACCGGTTCGGGAGCTGTTTCTTCACACACTCCGCCACTGCTGACATCAACAAAAGGATAAACATTACCGGTGGAAAACACCACAATCCGTGCGTTCTTATAATGTCGTGCTATCAGACCTGGTATAAAGCTGTTCAGCGCCCACGTTAATGGCTGATTGCCGGTGGAGCCGAACTTCATACCGACCAGATAGAATACATTTTCTACTCTGGGCAATTCGCAATATTGTGATTCATCCAGCAGGTCTGCCTCGATGGTCAAAATCTGCGCCTCTTCGATTCTGGTCCTGGCCGCCTTGTCACTGAATCGCGAGACGGCATAAATGTTCCTGCCGCTCGATGCCTTTTTGAGCATCATCGCCAGTGTCGGTCCCATCTTACCGCCCGCGCCCAAAACGACGATGTCACCCTCCAGCTCGGCGAGGATCTTTTTTGTCCCCTCGGTAGGCTCACTGAGAATATCTTCCAGGCCCCGTTCGTCCAATGCGGATATGTCTGTCATACGTCTGTTTTCTCTTAGGCCGGCGTCTACGGTTCTGACTTGCACCTTTTAACGGGGGCGATTAAGTCAGGGTGAGCACCAGCCGAAACAAAACTCGCACGGCTATAAGCACGACAACCACCAAGCCCAGCCCGCCCAGAATGTTCAGCACAATCGTATTACGCCGAGCGCCCATAATGTCTTTTCGGTTCGCCAGCCAGAGTATTGTAGCGGCCATCAACGGATTACCGATGACCGTAAGGGCCTGGCCGAAGATGATGGCATCCACCTTCTTGATGCGTGTGTGCACGACAATCATAGCTACGGCCATTCCGACCAACAGAACGACTACTGTGAATCGGCGGGACCAGGGGTCGCTTAATTTTGCAGGCTTGCCGAGACCATCGGCCAGGATGCTACCACCAATCATCGCGTTGATGACAAAGGGGTTCATTGCCACAGCCAACAATCCAACACAGAACAATACGTGGGCGGTGGCACCAAGCAGGGGTCGTAGTTGCGTGGCTAGGACGCTGATGTCGTTAGCGGGCTTGCCAATCTCACTAAGGACGGCTGCGCCCGTCATCATAATAATAGCGCTGACACCCGTGAGGACAGCGACCCCGGCGATGGAGTCACCAATCCCACGGTTATATTCCTTAATCGTCCAGCCCTTCTCCCGGACGAGGTTGCCCTGGTATAATGCTGCGGCCACCGAAAAGGTTGTACCCAGCAGCGAAGCCACAAGAATCATAGGATCGGTGATGCCCGTTTCGCTGCGGCTGGGAAAGCCAAGAGAAATACCTTCGGGCAGGCCCGGGAGCAGGCCTTCGAAGATATCGAGCAGGTTGGGGCGAACAATGAAAAGATTCACCAGAAAGCATATCAGGATAAGAGCCACCATAAATTTCATAATGCGTTCAAGTGCCCGATACACCTGTCTCAATGTGAAGACCAGCGCAATGATTGCAGCATTGAATGCCAACAGCACGCCGGTGTTGATGAGGCTTCTGGTGCGCGGAGTCATTTGCTCCAGTTCCCCAAAGAGGCGGGCAACGCCGAGGGTGTCGGCGGCGGCGATGACGGCGAGATTGTTGGAGAACTGAAAGGCAGTGCAAATAAGGCAGAGATTGATGCCGACAATGGCAGCGGCCGGCCGGCCCAGACGCTGGGCCACCAGTGTGCAGGGCGTGGCGCCGCCCACCACGCCGATACGCGCCGCCATGGTCATATATGTGCCCATCAGAACTCCGGTCAAAACAAGCAGCCAGAGCAATTCGTATCCATACTTTGCGCCGACATTAGAACTAATCAGCAGGCTCCCCGGCCCGAACACCACACAGGCGGTGATGAGCGCAGGACCAACCGACCGCCACCACCGAGGCCGCCGTTGACGGTTTGAAGCTGCAGATGGCTCAGACATAATATCCTCGTTTCTCGATTCTCGGATTTTTTTACCGCCCTGCTGCCACGACTTGCGTCGTGAGACGCAGAGGCATGCGAGTTCGCAGAGCACGCAGAGATTTCTAATATTTCACTTCTGCGCAACTTATGGCATTTTCTTTTCCTTTTATTCTTGTTTTTCCTCTGCGCTCTCAGCGGTCTCTGCGTTTAATTCTTTTGCCGCATCCGGCTACACCTGCTCCGGTACAACGAACGGCTTGCGATATTTGCGCTTCACAAGTTCGTTTGCTTGTTCACTGAACTGGCCGACGAATCTCTCATTTACGGTATCCATCTTGAGCCAGGGGCCAAGAATCCTGGGCGTCTCCTTAATATCCACTCCATTAACCAACAGATGCTCCTGAAGACGTTCGAAAGAGTCCACCATTTCTTTATTGCCCTTGATAATTTCCATAACCTCGTCACGTGAGGTTTCTTTGCCGAGGCGGTAAGAGACGTTGCCCATGTGACAGAGAGCGCTGGAAAGGTGGCCTTCGAGGATGTCAGCATTCAGGTCGCTGACTTTACGGCTGCGAACCGCCTTGATGAAGTTGGCGTGGTGTCCGCTGCCGCCGGTACGCTTGAACTGCTTGATTTTTTTGCCGTCATTGTCGTACGCCCAGCCGCCGGCAAAGTAACCATCTTCGCATTGAACGACCACGCCGGCGCGAATGCCCCGGTAGGTGTCCATCACTGAATCGCCTCTTGCTCGGGGCAGGCCACGCACCTCAAAGATGATGGGGGCCGGCTTGTAATCCAGCAGCACAATTTGTGTGTTAGGCGTTTCGCCGTCATCGATATATCCGAACCGCCCGCCGATGCTCATTACTCGCGGTGCCAGAACATTTTTGTTCAAGAACCAGCGACAGATATCTATAAAGTGAATTCCATTGTTGCCGAAATCGCCGTCGCCGGTGGGCCACACCCAGTGCCAGTCGTAATGCAAATTCCTGCGCATCAAAGGTGCCATAGGAGCCGGACCGCACCAAAGGTTATAATCGACCGATTCCGGGATCGGCTGCGGCCCATTCACCTTTCCAATACTGCCGCGTCGAACATAGACTATCCCCCAGACAATCACAATGTTGCCGAGATTTCCCTGCTGGATGTACTCGATGGCTTCCCGCAGTCCCTCGTCGGAGCGGCGCTGGGTCCCGCTTTGCACAATCCGGTTGTATCTGCGAGCCGCCTCGACCATTTTTCGGCCTTCCCAGATATTGTGGGAGACCGGCTTCTCGACATATACGTCTTTGCCCTCCTGGCACGCCCAAACGGTAACCAGCGCGTGCCAGTGATTGGGCGTGGCAGTCACAATAGCGTCGATGTCCTTATCCTCCAGCAGTTTGCGATAATCGACGTAGCCGTCAACTTTTTCATTGCGGTCTCTGAATTTTTTCACTTCGCGGGCGAGAATGCTTCTGTCCGCATCGCAAATCGCCACCACCCGGACAGCGGGGATTTTGCGAAACCAGTTGATGTGATTACTCCCCTGGCTACGAAGACCCACAACGGCCACGCGAATGTCGTCGTTTGCCCCGCGTACGCGGGAAAACGCACCGGTTGGCAGCGCCAGCGTGACGCCCGCAACCATCGAGCTCTTTACGAAATTCCGGCGTGTCATACGTTTCATAAGCGAACTCCTGTTGAATATTGACAATTGAGTATTGACAATTGACGAATGGTAAATAATAAATAGTAAATAGTAAATAGTCAATGGAAAATAGATACGGCTGGTCCGGCAATTTGCCGGATTAGAAATTCCACAATCGGAACAGGCAATACAGCGCAAAAAGGAAAAACTTCTAACGGGGCAAGGCATCAATCGGAGTCGTGCAAGATTAATGCTGCCGCATCTCTTATTTCCGGGCCGTAGCAGCGCTCCCAGCCACCGGTACCCTTGACAACATGATACCAGTATTCAGCCTCGATGAAGTCATTGCCGGCGTTGCTCGAAGCCTCACACATACCCAGAACGATATCTCGGTCAAGCTGGACCCAGTCTCCGCCAATCTTCTTGCGCAAAAAGAGGCAATGGCTGGTCTCTTCGATGCCGTGGTTTTTCGGTCCAGTGGCCCCCCCGGCAAGCCGCTCGTCTACGCTGGAGCCTATATTATCATCGGCGCCATCATAGATTGGTACTAATCTGTCGAGATCGTTAACGTCCGGAAAATAGATATGCCACGGTCTGGCGCCGCTGCCATAAGGCGGTTCAGCCGTCCGGTACCAGACACCGAAAATATAGAAATCCCGGCCGTGAATGCTTTCGTAGTGGTCGCGGACCGCGCACGCGCGCCTAAGCATCTGTGCCCTCAGCAGTTCGTTTTCCCGCCAGGTGCTGCCGGTCTCCATAGTGTCACAGAACTCGCAATCAACGACCATCCCGATAAAGCCAGGATAAGAGGCGAAGCGATAGAACGCAGCACTTACTACGCCCACGATTTGGTCTTGGGTCATCTCTCGCGGCTGAATGTTGTACACTACAGCCACGCCGTGCTCCCCGGCTGCCTCAAGCAAGGCCACCGGGCCACCTCCTGAGCCCCACGCATCCATACTGTTGCCGCGGATTCCCACCAGGGTCCCATCGACAAGCTTATCCTCGGCAATGTCGTCCACCTCAAACATCAGCGTCTTGAGATTAACACCGTCTCCAGCCTGGTAGAGAACGATGTCTGCAAAGTTGACGCCCAGATACCCGACAAGCCAGTTTTCAACAAACTCTCGCGGTTTATCCCACTCAACCCCGGTACGGTCTTTTACATCCCGACCCGTAGCCGAGTCGCTCCTTACCTGTACCTCACTAACGTAAAGGCCGAAGAAAGGCTGACGCTCTTCTTCATAAATTCCGGAGGTGGTGAAAATCTCATTTTTACTAATCTCAACCGTTTGCTCATCCGGCTTGACCCAGCCGGATATAGCATTGAAATCAACAGTGTGCAGACCAACCTGCAGACCAGCTTCTATATTGTTACTATCTTGCCAGAGGCCGCCATCCACCCGCCACTGTGCCCCAGCTTCGATCGCCTCCTGCGGAAAGATTGTAACCTGTAATGAACCCAACCATCTCTCAAGCCAGTTCCTGGCCAACAGGGTAAAATCAGACAGGTTCACATTACCGTCACCATTCAGGTCGGCACAATTGGGGTCCGAGGCACCCAAATTCGCTATCTCCCCGATTTCCGCCTCGCTCAGCACCCGGCCGTAGATACGGACGTCGTCGATGATGCCGATGAAAGGCGTACCTCCATCGCCCTCAGCACCTATGCCAAGAGGCTCATTATTACTATATATAGTTGGTGTCCCTAAATCACCATCTTTCACAAAAGTCCCGTTTTTATAAATGCTTATATTTCCATCACTAAATGTTCCAACCACATGTATCCATTCGTTTAGAGATACTGATGTGATTGCGCTTCCATATCCGGCATCGTTACTCTTTCGAACATAAAAATAAAGTCCACCCTTTATGTAATTAGAAAAAATAGTATATGCTCCACCGGAAAGATACGCTGGAACATTTCCCTTACAAAGGAGCAGCACTGTTCCGGCACCATCTAAGTTAAACCACGCCGAAATTGAAAAATTATTTGCCAGATTCAAACTACTATCATTCCCACAGTCAACATAAACTCCGCCATCAAACTGCAATGCACCATCAATCTGACCGATTGTCCATACTGGATTTCCACGGACGGTTCCATCATTTTCACCGACCGAATCGTATGCTGTTGTTCCGCTGCCTTCGTCCAGCCTCCAATGCGCCACCAGGCCTTCCCCCAATGGGTCCAAGTCCAGCCACTGCCCGGCAAAAAGCTGGAGGTCTGGCAGATTAACTTCGCAGTCCCCACTCAGGTCACCCACCGGACAGCCGGCCCTCACAGAACCAACCAGAGATACGGTTAACACCAGGGACATCAACGAGATTTTCATAAATCTGAGCATCTTTTATCTCCTTGGGGCTCCCATCCCGCCCTAATTAGGCCTGAGTGCGTCATCCCCGTCCCGGCTTCAGACGGGCCGGACATCGACGGATCTAAGCTCAATTGGTGCGGGACAAAATCGTATAAATGAGCCATATTTATTTTAACATATATAAGATAGCTGAATCAATACCTTTTTTACTAAACTAACCCGACAAGTATCTGGAAAATTGAGCTTGTCCTAAGGTGTACCCCCATTGTCAAGACCAAAAATTGTCTTCTATAAGGTAGAGAAGTAACGACAGATTGCCGATTTCACAGCTTTTGCTTCGTAAGAGGGTTGACAAGATGTGTAGGAAATGATTACATTACAAGCACCTAGGATTTTCTGCGCCCGTAGCTCAATTGGACAGAGTCGCGGACTTCGAATCCGAAGGTTGCAGGTTCGAGTCCTGCCGGGCGCGGTGGCTTTTTATCAGTGTCACTCGATGACAAAGTGTTACTTTTGTTGCTTAACTTCTCAGCGCACAAGCACTTATGGCATCGAGTTCTTTCAGACTTTATGGAAGGCGAATTGACATCTGCTGTCGACCGGTTACATCCAGAGTAAGCTGTAGGTGTCAATTTAGGTGTCAATTTTAGTGTCAATTTTTCTGAGCCATTTCGAGCGGTATCTATCAGCCTATCGTCGGTTCCGGTTGCAACATTTTTCTGCCTGCTACTCGGCAAAGAAAAATCCGGTAATTTCGCAACAGCTTCTGATTCTTGTCCCCGCAAAACGTGGGTGTATCGAGACATAGTCAAGTTTATATCACAGTGCCGCATTATGCTCTGAGCTACTTTTGGGTGAACCCCACTGGCAGCCAAGAGACTTGCACACTGGCCTCTGAGAGCGTGAAAGTCAAAAACCCTTCCTGAGTCGTCAACATAATCAATCCCCGTTTCAGCCAAGTCAGCTTTCAGCATCTTGGCCGGTTTGCCGGGTACATTGAACGCTTGAGCGCTAGTCATCTTCTGAGCGAATAGCCTCTTAAGCTCGGCTGCCATATCTGGCCGTAGCGGCAGCTCATCTTGTCGTCTGTGCTTGCTGTAGGCTGCATTAATCGTAACTGTACAATTGTCAAGGTCAAACGATGATACCGTAAGGCTTCGTAGCTCTGAGGCTCTCAGGCCCGTTTCTATGGCTAAACGATACAGCACAGCTCTTCGGTGTCCACTCATACCGAAACGCTCAGGCGCAGCTTCTGTGGTTTCTAATAAATTCCTTATTTCGTCTGGTTCAAGCGCCCGCCGCTCGCGCCGTTTATCGGTTCGCGCATTGATAGCCCGCAAATGCTCAAGAGGCGATGCACCCGCGCGTCCATCTTGAACCATCCACTTGCAGAATTGCTTGATAGATTTTAAGTAGTAGTTGGATGTTTGAGCACTCATACACTCTTGGCTATCTCTCAGCCCTGCAAGGTATCTCTGCACTTTGCTGGGCTGTATATCATTCCAAAACGTAAATTTGCAACCGTCAACAATTCGTTTGACTCGATATACTGTCTGAGCAGCATGTTTGGCAGTATTTCCTTTTGCCAGCAGTGATTGCCTGAAATCCTCAAGATGTTCTGTCAACGGCCTTTTGCGGTGTTCTTTGTATCGGTCGATAACACCTGCTTTGGCTAACTCTATCTCTTTTACAAGCTGTGCCGCCTGTTGCTGGCTTGCAGTCTTGTCACGAAACAGCGGTATAGTCCGCTTTATACCATCAGCATCGGTAAGCCTGGTATGGTATTTTTGAGATTGCTTGATAACAGTTTTGCCATTGGCCAGTTTTACTTTCCTTTTTCTTTTGAATACGCTTGCCATAATATCACCTTGCCTTTTTCTTGCTCTTTTTCGGTTTAAGTTCCAGTCCAAGATATTTACACAAAACATCAGCAGTTTCGATACTACAACTGCCGCCGCTCACTATCCGGCAAAGCACAGCATTGTCAATACGTGTATCCTTGCTGATTTGATACCTGCTTTTGCCAGACTTTTCTATTGCTTTTGCTATGTTTTCCAAAATCATACCGTTGATTATATCGGAATTTGACGATGCGTCAAACACAAAATCTAAAAAATCAGAAATTTTTTTCAGTCTCCAATATATCGGTATCTGGGAGCCTTTGTTGTCGTGTGTTTGTCGACACAATCCAATTTGCCGTCAGAGACAAACATCTCCAGCAGTTTGTAAGCTGTTCTATGTGATATACCAACAATACCCCCAGCTGTTCGGGAAGCTAAAAAGAACGGATTATCACCTGTGCCCTGCTGAAGCTCGTAGCAGACTTTCAATAATAAACGTGCTTCCTCTGTGTCGTATTCCTCCGCTTCCGGTAAAATGGTCTTGCCTTCCAGCACTCTTTTTACTGCTTGACTCAACATAATATCTCCTTTCGGCCACTTAACCCTTTTCCAGGCATGAACAAAATCGGCCCAAGTTGCTGTGAAACTTTTCGTTCCAATATCCAGATACGCCCTCTTATGCCATTCTCTTACAATAGGCTTAAGTTCTCTTGCTGACAAGTCTCTTAATTCAGGTATAGCTTTCAACCACTGACAAAGTGGGAAAACTGCATCATTTCGTTGGCCTACTTTCTTTGGCAGGGTATGTTCTATCGCCCTCTCGACCTCTTTTCTTACTTCATCATCAAGATAATCCAAGAACCCCTCCCCTCCCTTATGGCTTCTATGTCTTTCAGCGTCCTGTGTGTCTTCAGGGTCTTCCGGTTCTTCAGTGTCTTCTGTAAACTGGTCGAGGTGCCAATCAAGAGGGTTAAGCAAGGGGAGTTCATCGATTTTTTCAGGCAATGGCTTGAGCCATTCGTACTTTGAGCCATCTTCGTGGACTGAAGGCGGTAGTACAACATATCCTGAAGCCTTGAGGTCCATTTTGCTGTATTTCTTGGATTTTGTTAGTTTCGACCGGAAGTAAACGTGCATTCCTTTGGACGTCTTCGCAGCTGGCAATTTCTGCGCAAGGTCGGGGCATTTTTCTTTCCACCACTCATATCTTTCCAGCAAGTCAAAGTCAAGAGCAGTCAGGCCCCCAGATACCTCACCCAGCACTACAGCGATATTTCTGTCATTGTTTGTAAACCACATTCGTAGCTGCTTTTCGTCTGGTCGGCTTTTCTGGTACTTGCCCCATTTTATCCGGGCAGCTTTCGTGCCATATGGGACAGGGATAACGCACAAGCCAAGCTGTTCATACTTCAAAGCATAATCCAGAACTGTCTTTTTATTATCTGGTCTTTTTCTCATTTACCTATCACCAGCGCAACAGTTAAGCTCCAAACAGCAAAAATATAACCCTATGCCACGTATTTTTACAGTCACTTTCTAAACGGCCTCGAAACACCCCTTAGAGTGCAAAATTTTGAGGGCAAAATCGCTCAAGTGTTGCGCATCAACCGGTGTTTTTCTCTTGCCCTGCGATAGGATTCCCGCCTTCGTCTTTTTGAGCATTTCTGGCAATACCTCTGTCGTGGTCCTACCTCATCGGCGCAATCAGGACACCTTCGTATTTGACCTCTCTTGAGCAGGCCATTGCTATCGATACCGACCTGCTCTTCATAGAGAGAATAAATCAAGTCCTTCAAGCCAATATCTGCTGCCGTTGGCAACACAGTCCGCTCAAAATATCTGCAGCGTTCACCCTGTTGCACTAAACACTTATGTCTGAACAAACAGCCGCCGTAGCGATGGTCGTAGTTAGCGCAGCCAGGCATACCTACCGCCGGGTCTGTATTACCCTTTAAGAAGGCGAGTAAACCAACAGTCCTTTTCCTCTTAGCCATTATTTACACCCTGAGATTTTCCCTTGACTCCTCGGAGTGGTTTTGGTAGGTGGTATTCGGGTATTTTCGTTTTTGTAAGGGCTACCTGCTGGACGTGGCAGGTAGCCCTTACTTTGTAGTCGCTCACTCATTTTTACTTCCCTCCATAGCTTCCCACGTTTTTCTATCAACCGCCCCAGCGGCCAGCCAGTCCGCTACCTCATCCTGACGCCACCTCACACTACCCCCGATTTTCAATTTCGCTGGGCCGATTTTGCCGCAACTATCGAGCCTAAAGATTTGCCGCTTGCTCAAACTGAGCATTTGCCCCAGCGCCTTTGCGCTAAGCAGTTGACAGGTTTGATTTGTGTTTTTGTTAGTCATCTTAATTACTCCTAAAATTTAGAAAAATGATTTACTTTACAGGAGCAATTAAAACAGTGAACAAAAATGGACACAATTAGGGTGTGTTTTTTTGTCTCTAATATGATACTTTAGACAATATTAGGATGCCTTAGTCGCCGAAATAAAAATGACTTACATCAACGAATTATCTTGTAAAATTGTTAAAATTTTTTTGAACTTTTACAGTGAAGAAAAATGAAGAAAAATAATTATTTACTTTTTTTCAATCGCTTTCGGTAATTCATACAGGCTACTCTTGCAGCATCACCGTTCTTTGCGCCGTGGTGTTTAGCAACCTTGTTCCAAGCAGCCTTTGAATCTTTGGTTTCTTCGTAGAACTCATCATATGAATCCAGCATCCGCTTTAGTTGGTCATCTGTATATACCCTTGGTCGACCTCGTTTCTTTGTTTTTGGCTCTTTGATAGGCTTAGTTTCCTGCCCTGTTTCTACTGGCTCTGGTGTTTGTTTGTATTCCAAGCTTGCTTTGACCTGTTTGAGTTCGTGAATTACTTTTTCCTTAAGAGCGGTTATGGTATTATTAAAGACAATACTTTTTAGGAATTGTGTCGGAGGGAACCTGGTAACACACCGCCGGTCATAATAACAGGTTCTGCCATCTCCGTGGGTAAATGCAAAAATCCATATAAATACTTCGATGTCTTGCTTTAATTGATTACCTTGCCTACTGAGCTGCCTTATCTCATTCCAACGCTCTGGAATCAAATATCCGTCAAGCTCTTTTTGTAATGGCTGAAGAGTGGTCCCGATGTGTTCTGTTTGTGCCTTCGATAATTTATCTTTCAACGCCTGTGAGGTATCTGCGTTGTACTTAATTTTATTTCGGCGGTGCTTGTCTTCCTCGCCGTTAAACGGTCTGACGTCAATCTTGCTTAAATCCATTTCCAGCTTTCGCCAATTTTCATAGCTGGTGTATCTTTGTAACTGCTTCTGCTCTTGCCGGGTGAGAAAATCGGTCTTGGTTAAAGCAACCGTTATTTTTTCAATTTTCTTGATTATATGGTCAATGTCTACTGGTTTCAGACGCATCATCTTTCCCTGTGAACCTACCATTCTTTCGATTTCCCACAGCTAACCGTCCCTCATCATAAGCGCAAATATGCTTGATTTTCGCCTTTTCCATATCCGTAATTCTACGGGATTTTGGCTTAAAAGGCAAGGAATCGCCTTGTTTTTCCTTGCCTGTCAACAGGGCAAAAACTATAATCAAAGCCGACAAGTGAATAGCTTTTTGCACTGAACTTTTAGCGTTTTCTTTCAAACTGCCAAGTTTTTTTGAAATCTTGCTGAAAGAGGGGAAGCGGATAAAATCACCGGCTGATAGCAGCTCGAAATCTCGGTAAGCGTATCCTATCAGCACAAGCCCGGATTGTGGTTAAAGCTGAGCAGATAGAGCACAGACGAGTAGGACGCAAGGGGAGTGGAGAGGGAGGGCCTGTAAAGAAAGCCGGAGGCTACAGAGGGTTGAAGGTAGATATGATGGGGTGCTTCGATGACGAGGACGAGAAATGTGGTCCGTAGGGTGTGCACTGCACACCATTAGTTGAGTATCAAGCTATAAGCCCTGAATGCCGATAAAAAAATAGGAGGGCCGCGGTCTGCGACCCTCCCGAGGCCGGCATCGTTAAGGATGGGACAGGCTCGGCGGAACTTCGTGGAAGAGCCGAACCGCCCAACGATGCCGGTTTTATTTTAGCTTTCAGCGATTTGCTGTTAGCGGTCAGGTTTCAGGTATCAGCATTCAGGTATTAGGTCTCAGGGGTTGGGTGTTGGGTGGTCAGGGTTGATTGGTATCCGGGACGCTTGAAACCAAGAAAGAACAGCAGGACACCGGAGACACCAATAATATTAGCCAGCCAGTCGGTCAAGCTGGCGGTTCGGCTGGGAAAAGGCGGGAATAGATGGGAAAAAACGAGAACACCCACTGCAAAAGTCACCGCTACTATTAGCCACTTGATATTAAAATATGTGTTAGACTTTAGCATTTAGCGATTAGTAAGCAGAGGTCAGCCACGGATTTTTTAGTTATTTTATTTTTTGACAGGATTGCCTGGATATTTTTATCGCGAAGAGCACGAAGATGGCGGTTAGCCATGGATTTATCTTGTTGTAGGGGCAACATTCCATACAGAATAACGCTTGCCTGATAGAAACTCAAATAGGGCAACAAGCGCTGCGAAGTTGACCAGGCAAAAATAGAAAGGAATGTAAAAAATTCTGCAGCGAAATTCTTTCCATTGTAAATATGCCCCAAGGCCAGCTAGTCCATAAAATGATAATTGCAGTAAAAGAAATATCCTGTAAAAATTAGAATCTATCATAAAAATATTCGACAGAAATATCAAAATTAAAAATATGGCTACAAGCCATCTCAAAAGCTTATGGGAGACGAGTTGAAAGAGTCTCAAGCCCATTATTTTCCTACGGAGATTTAAAGAACCCGCTAAACCTTGATTTATTATCCTTACTTTTCTTCTAAATTCTTCTTTTGATGATATAGCTGCTTTTTCAATAGCTATAGCATCAGGCTCATAAATCACTTCATATCTTTTCGCTCCGATCTCCATTGGTATTTGAAAGTCATTCGCAACATTCAACTCCATCGTGGAATATAATTCTTTCCTAATAGCAAATATTGAACCGTTTCCAACTAAAAGTGAGCCCAGTTGACTTTCCGCTCTCTTTATGAGCGACTCGTACTTCCAATAAAGACTCTCTCCTTGACTGACATCAGAGTTCTGAACGCCAATATATCTTAGCTCACCAACTACACAGCCTACTTTTCCCCGCCTGAAATGTCTTAGTAGATTTTTCACAGCATCCTTCAGATATATTGAATTTGCGTCCGAGAAAATCACTACAGTTCCGGAAATCTCGGGAATAGCTTTATTTAGGGCAAGGTCTTTCCCTATGCGACCCTCTACTCTTATTAACTTAACATTATCAAAGTTAGAAGAGTATCTTTTTACAATACTATCGGTATTATCCGTAGATCCATCAGAAACAACCACTATCTGAAGTTTATCTTTAGGGTAATCGAGCGCTAGGCTGTTTCTAATCTTATCCTCTATCACCTTTTCTTCGTTATATGCGGAAACTATCAAAGAAACAGTAGGATAATTACATACCATGGTGTCCCCTTGGTATATCTCCTTCTTTTTTAAGAGTATTAGAAAACACAGGATTAATGGGTATCCAAAATAAGAGTATAAGATTAAAACAACAAAAATCCAAAAGCTCACTAAAGCCATTTTAACTCCTCTCCATCAATTAAACGACCCGGTGAACAAAAAGCCAGAGAAAGAATCCTATCCATTTTGATAACCTTATACCACCGACAAGACACATTTTTGAGTGGAATTCAAACAGATTAAAATTGAACCTGTCGAAAGGAGGGCTTCGTGAATACCGGCAAAGTAAACCATTGAATCAAGGTAGGGACAAGTACGCCTTGAACTATACACATCTGTCACGTTATTACTTTATGGACCACTACATCCAACCGCAACTGTTTAACTCGCGTATGACCTGGGTAACTTTCCGGTGTCGTGCTGTCCGCCTGCTATGGTTTACTGTGAGGCGATTTTTTGCCGTCATCCGTCGCATGCAGAACGCCGTAGTATTCTACGCCACTCGGCGGGGAAGAAAACATTTCTTTAATCTTGCCACATGCCCATGACTGTAAAGGGTGAAAAAGCCTCCTCCAGTTTTATAAGCTATAGAACTTGGCAAACTAAAAATCCGGTTTTTAGAAAGTGCAGCATGTTGCAATCTCTATCCTTTGTGTCCTCTTAGTTTCTTGTTATCTTGGCCAAACAAATATTTCAAGAAAATCCTAGCAGATTTTATAGTCCGGGCTAACTCTGCTGGACTAAAAATTATCTGCTTTAACTTATAAAGAATATAGCTTAGCCGAAGATAATATTCTTTCCTTGCTTTGTTACAAAACTCTACTAACCTGCAAGAAGACAGTTCAGGAAGGTTTATAACACAATTATGTAGCCCTTCTTCCGTTAACCAAGCAGAATAGTTTTTGGTAGCTAAATAACCACTATTTCTTGCCCACTTATATGCTTCCGTTCCTGGATAAACTATTAAAGGAAAAAATTGTGCAGTATCTAAATTCAGTTTTTTTGCGAATTTTAAGGTTTGCGTCATTGTTTCTTCTGTTTCACCAGGGTTACCAACCATAAAACAGCCGTGAATTAATAATTTTGCTTTTTTGGCGCTCTTAGTAAATTGAGATGAATTTTCCAAAGTAATTCCTTTTCTTATATTGTTCAAAATCTGCTGGGAACCACTTTCAAATCCTGGAATTAGAAGCCTACATCCTGCTTTCTTCATTAATTGCATGGTACTTAAATCTAAAGTATTTGCTCTTGCATTTACCCACCAGTTTATTTTTTTGCTAATCCCCTTATCTAATAGGAGTTCACATATTTGTTTGACCCTGGCTTTATTAAACGTAAAGGTATCGTCTTCAATTCCTATGGATTTAACTTCCGGCAATTCATTCACAATATATTCAAACTCACCGACAACATTCTCAGCACTTCGATATCTATATGTTCGACCGTGCAGAGTCTGAGGATAAACACAAAAAAAACATCTAGCCGGGCATCCTCTTCCTGTCATAATCATTACCATAGGATATTGCCCAGCAGAAAAGAAGTACTTTTTTATATCTAAATGCTTCTTATACACCTTCGAAACATAGGGCAACTCATTAAGATTTGCTAAATATTCTCGGCCTTTATTGTTGATAATCACGCCTTCTATCCTAAAAGAAAGTCCATCAATCCTACTTAAAACTTCATACTTATTTTTCTCCAATAACTCATCTTCCGACAAAACTTTTGCCAATTCTTTAAGGGTATAATCATACTCATGTCTGGCCACTGCATCAATCGCGTCATTCAATTTTAGAGTTTCCTCTTGTAGGGCGCTAACATGGGTACCGACTAGAATAATAAAGCTATTTGGTAAAACTTGTTTCAATTGAGCCGCTATCTCTATATCATTATAAATACTAGGAGTACTTGTATCTAAAACAATTAATTTGGGTTGAAATTGCACAACAATCTCATAAGTCTTTTTCCTGTCGTATTCATAAGCACAACAATCTAACAATTTCACTTTATGGCCTGCTTCTTCTAAAACTCCCGCTGCATAAGCAAGCCAAATGGGATAATATATTGTGCCACTTTTCGTAATGGCTGGGCTACGGGAGGAACGCGAAAAACGACCAAATTTCGTTTTGTAGGGTGGATTAAGACAAATAATTTTCATTGTGCGCTGACAACCTCTTCGACTAATTTTGCAATTTTCGTTGTGAATAAATTTGGAGAGAAATAGTCGGCTGCATCCTTTGTTTTAACTACTAGCTCTTGGTACATACTTGAATTTTTTAAAAGCATCAGTATCTTTTTAGATAAATCTTCAGCGTCCTTAAATCGATAAAGTATTCCACCTCCAGTTTTACGAACAAGTTCTGCAGCTCCCCCTATATCGGCACAAATACTTGGAGTCCCTGCTAAACAGGCTTCACCAAGCACTAATGGGCATGCTTCACGACTACTAATAAGATTAACATGGGATTGAAACAAAATGTTCGCTACATCATTTCGATATCCTATGAATGTCAAATATTTGTCTACTTTCATTTTAATAGCCAAATTTCTTAAGTACTCGGCAAAACCGGGACCTTCATCATCTCGTGCCGTTCCAACTAGGAGAAAATGCACTTTATTATACTCATTTATAACCCTTTTTGTTGCTTTGATTACCACATCTTGTCCTTTGCTACTACTTAAAAAACCGACCGTAGTAACTAATTTGCGATCTTCGGGGATACCAAACTCCTGCCGAACTGGGTAATCGATAACTGATCGACCCCGAAAGATTCCGTTGTAAATTACTAATCCTTTTCCCTTTAATAACGGAAACTCCTCACTAAGACTTTCAGAAACAAAAACTATCTTTTTTACTGAATCCATTCTTCCCAACAAATTAATGAGACTTATAGTCTTCGAATCATCAAAGAAATTATGTATATGGAAAATTACCGGTATACCTAGGGTTTTCCCAATTGGTGCAGCATACACAAATGTGCGCGTAGAATTGGCGTAAATAATATCTGGCTTAAGTTTTTTTATTAAACGGAGACTGCTAAAAAAGCGGTCTGGCCACCTCAGTAGCAGTTTAACGACGTCCGTAATCGTCTTTTGAGAAAGAGAGAAACTACCGCAATTCATAAAATAATAAGAAAAACCGTGCGCCTTAAGTACTCTCGAAAATTCCCCGGCTGTTGGTAGAATATAGACACATTGACCTTTGCTATCCAAAGCCTGTCCAACAGCCAAGGCGATTCTTTGACCGCCTCCCAAAACAGGGAGAGATTCCCAGATTACTATCTTCATCCGTTACACTTCACAAATGATTTGCCTTGCATGTTTTCAGGAGGTTCAATTCCCAAAAGCGAAAGAACAGTTGGAGCTATATCCATTAACTTGAGGTGATTTTCAACATCTACACCTATATCATCCAAACCATGAGTAAGCAAAATGGGGGTATCAAACCTATGAGATCCAGGCTGAATCTTGTAAAAGTCACCATCTGTGATGATGTCACAGTGAGTAGCCCAACCTAATCCGAAACCTTGTTTCAGCTCAATTAATATTTCGGGAAATTTTTCTAGATAAGGCCCTGATAGCATATCTTCGCGACGTCTCACCCAACGAACCACTTTTTGTTCCTGAAGAATTGAAATTACGTCATTAATTACATCGTTCTTTACTTTATCTAGTTTCTTTGCATTGATACGGATTCCACCATAGCTATATGATTTCACAGTTGACAGGTCTGTTACATACGCTACGGTCTTCTCCCAATCAATATTTGAAGATGGTGCTAAAACCTTCTTCCACCAAGGGAAAAAAGAAGCAAACTTAATTGCCGCATAACCTGCACCATATTGCTTTACAAAGTAAAAAAGCAGTTTCCTTAGTCCAGACTTCACAAACTTTTTTTCTTTACAGGAGAATAACAACCCTTCTCGACGTAGAACCTCGTTCACGTTAAATATCTTGTAAGGTCGGGGACCGTGGCCATGGTCTGAAAGCACTATAACAACTGTTTCCTTTCCAGATGCATTTACCAGTTGCTGTATAGCATGGTCAGCAATGTGATAAAATTTTCTAACTATATCAGAAAGAGGATCATTGGGGGTATAATTGGGATGCTGACAATCCCATTTATCCCAGAAATAATGTTGGATTGCATCCAGGCTAGAGAGATAAATAAAACCCAACTCCCACTTTTCATTAGAAAGTATCTGAGCCGCAAGGTCAGCTTCAGCCTGCATTCTTATAAGAAGTTTATTAGCCAACTTTGAAAGACCCTTTTGGGATACTACTCCTGAGAGAAGGTTTAAATTTTCTGCTCGGTGAGGATATTTCTGCGATAATTCACGAGGATGAAAAACCAAAGGTTCTTTTTTTGTAGCAATCTTGTTATTCCTACAAACCATTACACCTTTCACTTCCCATCCTGGGTAGATATTAAACGGAAAGACTATCGCCACCCTTTTTCCTCTTGCGCAAGCTATATCCCAAAAGGTTTTTCCCTCAAGTAATTCATCCTTGACCTCAAATGGTCTATAGCCATTAAGTTTGTCAGCAGGATTTAGAAAATTAATGATTCCATGTTGTGCAGGAGAGCATCCTGTAAAAATCGTAGCCCAAGCAGGAGTTGTATCAGGAGGAAAAACCGACTCTAGTGGTAAAAGTTTCTCGGTCGCCTTGTTTGATGAAAAGAAAGGCATTTCAGACAGGAGCTTTTCCAATACAACCCTGTCCATTCCGTCAATACCAATAATTAAAACTCGTTTAATCATGCCAGCTTATCTATCAAGCGATCTTCAAGTATTCTGCGAAGTTTTTTTATTGCCATGGTACCTGGTATTACCTCTACGAAAGACATTTTTTTAAGAGCCTCGTAGTAATGAATTCGTCTTTCTAAAAAATCACGATGTGGTATATCACCCTTGCGAGAAAGGCATACGTCTACGGGAGTGTCAACATAAAAGACTGTATCAGGTTGGATCGCGATACAACTTAGGGCTGATATGAGCTTAAAGAATTCCTTTTCATTCAGTTCTCTATTGGCTGCAATACTCACAGCAGTATCATAGAAATAACGGTCTAAAATTACGATTTTACCAAAAAAATGGGGGATTCTCACCTTTAAAAAGATTTGAAAGGCATAGTCAGGAAAAAGAAGAGCATAATAAATAGCGATTAGCCACTTGCGCCGGGTAATTCTTGACAATGAGTCCTTATAAGACCTATAGTCGTCATAAATATTTTTTTTTCTCAACCACAGACACTTAGCTAAAGTCATGAAAGGCTTCGCAGCAACCAACTTATAACACGCCCACGCCGTAGTACAAGGAACTGATTTAGTCTCGAATATTTGCCGAGCCTCTCTAACGAGAGTCGATTTGCCTGAGCCATCACAACCTATAAAACAGATGATTTTAGGTTTCAAATTTATCCCCTAAGTATCTTGAAATAGATTTCTTTAACTTGTCTGGCTGTTTTATCCCAAGAAAGGTCTGCAACAATTTTACTTGGATTGCCCTTTGGTCGCTTCATCTTTATAATAGAGACTGCCTCAATAAATTCTTGTGTATTCCTGGCATAAATTACATTATTTTTAAGAAGCTCAGGAAGCCCTCCTATCGGAGTAGTTACTACTGGTATGCCACATGCTAAAGCCTCAAGTACTGAGAGCGGAATATCGATAACACTACCAGGATTAACAGTGGGAAAAAGATATAAGTCACTCAACTGGTATATTTCTTCTATATTTTGGAGATATTCTGAAATAATCTTTATGTTTGCTGCTTTGAGTCTTCTTTCGACCGTCTGATTTTTGGCAAATAACGGGCTGACCACTACAATCAATCTGGTTTTAGTTATTAATGCTGCCCTTGCTATAACTTCTAGGTTTCGACCTGGAAGCAGATGACCCACGTGTAAGACAATGAAGTCCTTTTCTGATAAACCATATTTATTTCTCAAACGAATCTTTTCTTGATGTGTTACTGGCCGAAATTTTCTTAAGTCAACTCCCGGGTAAACCGAAAATGTACTCTTGAATCGATTTGTTATGCTTGCAGCCATAGTTTTGGATAGTGTAAAGGCGTAATTTTTTCTTGTAAAAAACCACAAGGCTTTGTGCACTCTTTTTGGTGGTTGAAAAATGGAAAATAATATTTTGCCACCAATTATTTTACCGAATATTATTACCAACAGTAATGTTTTGATATTGACTCTGAGAAATACATGGATAATGTGAGGTCTAAATAGGAATGATTTTTTTAAATCCCTTAAGTTATGGCATCTCGAATCAATCAACAGTTTATTGACTTCCGCATCTAGGTGGTCGAGGAGATGCCGGCTGACATTTTTTTGGCCCTCGTCCAACTTAGGAGCAAGATTAACCAAAAATAACACTTTTAATTTGTCAGACAACACAACTCTATCAGTCCCATTCTCATATATTTTCGTTGGCTATATTAAACAACGGACGACTAATATCTATTCGCCACTCTAAGCCCATCAACATAAGTACCGAAGGCTATTATTTCTTGTTCGTTGGGAACGATAACTGGATGCACTCCTATTGTCTATGCCCACGCTTCCGAAGAACAAGAATACAATTTGTTGAAAGAAAGTACCATCTTCTTTTGCAGAACAGTTTTTCAAGTTCAAAATAGAAAAAGAATAAAGGAAAACAAAAACGATAGTAGTGCGGATTGAAATAATATCTTTCTTCAATGATCTCATAGCCCAAATTCATAAGATACTGACGGTCTCTTTTCCTTAACATTCTGCACATATGGTAGTGTACATGAAAGATTTCTCTTTTGATTCTAAAGAGGTTTCTCTTTATTGAATCTGTAACCTTCTTGGGAAGCAAAATTGTAGCCATTTTGTTTGTAAGAAGATGGGGGTTATGATAACAAGGATACATGTGTAAACACATGCCCCCAACGTTCAGAAGTTTACAAATGTTACGATGCGTTCTCTTATTGTCACTAATATGCTCTAGCACACTTCTTGAGAGTACAATTTCAAAACTCCTTCCTATTTGATCTATTGCTTTCGAGTCTGCGATATCGCAGACAATAATATCGTTCAACGTAGTGTTCTGCTTGAGTGCCTCTCCATCAATGTCGAGGCCCACAACTTCAAGTAAGAACTTCTTCTTAACTTCTTGCGTAATAAGACTTTGTGAACCTGCTCCGACCTCGAGAATCGACATTCCAGGCTGCAGGCATCGCAGCAGAGTAGATAAGAAATCAGCGTGCTCCTGCGGGTCAAAGTGAGCGAGCAATTCACGCGAAGTGTTATTAAAGTACTCGTTACTCTTTTTTATATTCTGGTCTATATATCTTTTTATCTTATCTTTTACACTCATAGTGGAAACTCATTTGTTACGATGAAGCAATATATAAGTCATGATACACGATAGGGTGATTGTTATGTGAAAATGCGTGTATCATCGAGAGCACGAATCCAAGCTGAAACCAAAAATATATTGGAGTGAAGAGGCTAACGCTGCCTAACATGACCATCATTGCGAATAAGCCGCTCACCGCTCCTAACAAGACATAACCCCTTGCATCGGACTTTGCCAGCAGCTTTCGGACCAAGCCGATGCCCTTCCACATTACCATAGCAAAAAGCAAAACCGCAAATGTAAAAGCAATTATGCCATTCTCTGCCAGCAACTCTAACCATGCATTGTGAGCCTGTTTATCCAGATATTCGACCAAACGGCCTTGCCCTATTCCAAAGAAGACACTAACCGTATTAGTGGACCAGACATCAATCGCGCCAGTCCAGGATGCAAGTCTTCCTCCATGGGCGTCGAATAACGAAGATCGGTAGGTATAAGCGTCTATGATATACTTAGAGATCTTGGTTATCGTTCCGAAACAAGTAGTCCCGAGGAGCAGCACACCAATGACAACAAGGAATATCGTGGCCTTACGCCCCAGATGAACAAAGCAAGACATGAAAGCAAAACCCGCTACCAAGCTGATAATAGTGCCGCGCGAGAAGGTCATTATGATGTTAACAAGCACAAACACAACGACTAATCCAGGCCAGAACGCCTTTTTGTCGCTACATTTACAAACCAGCAACCAGCCGAAGGCGTGAAACAACAGAGGCAAGGAATACAAGCCGTACGCATTTGGATCTGTGTCCAAACCTCTGAGGCGCCCTATTATGTCGCTGTGTTCCCTGTACAAGAAACCTGTCCCTACACGGGGAGACGCTATGCTCTCTACCCCCCCAATATACAATAGATACATAATCACGCCAAAAACCGAATATACTAGTGCCCACTTCACAATCAGTTTATGCGCCTGGATTATTTCTTTAGCGCTCTGGACGTAGACGCAATAAGCACCGACAATCGCCCAGTTCCATCCTAACAAAATGTAGTGTCTGATAGATTTCGTTGCAGTTCCTGTAACTAATCCAGAAACCAATAGCGAAAAGATTAACCCTAAGAATGGAACAGAAACTGGCTGAAAGATGTGCCTCAGGCGCCGTAGTCGCAATTTTAAGTCGTCAAGAGAAAAAATGCCGGGAAAAAGTAAAAAGCTGAAAATTAGATAAGGTTTGAGGGCAAAACCCAGGTCGATGAAATATCTTTGGATCCCACTTAATAAAACCAATATGTTTGCAATATTGTTACGCCTGGCAAAAATAAGAATGCCGAATACAGTTCCTGTCGCTATCAAGAGCAAGAGCAAGAACATAAGCAATGTTGTTTGGTGAAATTGGGCTACAACACTTCTCATCTAAGCACTTCGAAAACTTTACCGACTTCGCTTTCTACTCTTCTGAGCAAACTCCATATAAAGTTCTTACCAGCAAATCTTTTATCGTTACAGGACAATTTTTGGAGTGTATTCTCATCGTACAATAGATTTATTAGAACCCTTAACAAATCATGGGAGTCACCACATTCATACTGTATACCAGCCTTACTCTTTTCGATTGCCGTTACTTAAGAAAGAACCCTTGTTGCTTAAGATAAGTATCTTCATTTAAGAATACCCACCGACTCCAATGCGCACCGAAGTCGACACGCTGCTGCATCGAACGAGTAATTTTCGCGCACGAACTCGCTTGCTCTTTCGGAGATTGCTTCCAAATCAGAGTTATTGATAGCATTTCTAATACCCTGTGATATTATATAAGGTGAGTTATCTTCAAGTAGCCAGCCCGTTTTTTCTGGGACTACCACACCTGGGATTCCTCCGACTTTAGTGGCCAGAACAGGAGTGCCACATGCCATAGCTTCGATAATTACGTTTGGCAAGCCTTCTGTACGAGACGGCAACAGCAATACTTTACATTTATTGAAAACGGAAGGCAGCTTGTCGTGGTCAACCCAACTGTAGAAAGATAGATTCTCTATTTCTCTGCTAGCGATCCTCACAGTCTCCTCCAAGTCACCTCCTCCAACAATCAAAAAAGTGAATTTCTCACCTGCAGCTTGCATTTGTTTTATCGCTTCGAGGAGTTCACCAACGCCCTTACCGACTGTGAGACGCCCTACGTAAGCAACATCAATTTGTCTCTGTGGATGAGATATTATCTTCTTGAATTTAGCTGTGTCCACATACAAACTTAGCTCTATTATCTTATGCTTAAACTTGGAAATACTATTAGCTGTATTAAGCAAAGCAATGTTCTCAATTGCTACATACTTAGCCACATATAAATTTAGGCTTTGTAAAATTGTAATGATGGAGCTTATTACCTTGCCCCTTATTCCGGGATATTTTAGTCGTGAAGCAACCGAAGCGTCTCCAAACCGAAAGACTATGTCTACAGCTTTTCCAAGTCTAGCGTACAAATTGGGAAGCAATAAAACCCCAGCATTACAAAAAAATACGGGAGCACCTTTCAACTCAAGCGAATGTAAGGCTCGGCACATATTTACCTGCGATAACCAGTGCTCGCGGAACTTGGCAAGCAATCTCTTTGCATTCCGCTCATTAGTCCCTGTTTCTTCCCATTGAATCCATTCAGGCAAATCAGCAATTTGAAAATCACTTCCGGAAATAATCACCCGAACTCTTCTAAATGTCGTTCCTAACAGTGCAAGAAATTTCCTGAGGATGACTTCTCCCGCTCTATTATCAAGAGGCAGCGAATTGGTTATCACAACTGCTAATGGAGCAAGACTTTTGTTATTTCTTCGAACTCGACACGATTCCGCCCACCAATTACCGGGGTCTGGCATACGTCTCTCCTTGCCTATCAAAACTACGGAGCACATCACAACCGCAGTAGATCAACTGCTGGGCCCAATTGTGGACGAAAGTCGCCCTAGCCTTGTCACGCTCACTAGGGTGCGCACAGGTTACAATCAGAACTCTCGGTTTTCTGGGATTGGCCTTGTCCATGTCCACCACCCACTCAAAATCCAAGAAAGAGGATATTTACCTCCGGCGGCGATTGAATATCAGAAGTCTATTCAGCTGGCTGGTAAAACAAATCCCCCCAGTCTATTTCATTTTCATATTCTACGTACAACTGCTCGCCTCTAACCTCTCTTGACATGCTCCAAATCTGGAATGAGGAAGAAATATTTGTTTGCAAACTCTCCAACGATTACGATTATCCCTAATATAGCAAATAACCAAGAAAACAATATCAGCGGTTTAATAACTCCCGCGTAACTCAGCAATATGCACACAATAGATATCAGCCGAATCACTATGTGATCGGTGGACAAATGAAGCATCTGCTTGACGTGATTAATAATCCATACCCCGTCAGAGTGCTTCTTTAACGCTGAACCAAACACCGGGCTTTTCTTAGACTTCGTCTCGTTATTAGAAGAATACTCCCAGAATACGGCCCAGTAAACATCGCGTAGTCCAAGAAGACTCTCGATTGTAGCATAAGCAACGAAAGCCAACATCATGTACTTAATCTGTCCACTCAATACGTACAGGTGCAGTCCACATATAAGTGACATAGGAGCATTGCATAAGACATGGCTTACAAGATCAAGATATAATCCTTTCAAGGAAGACTTTTTTGTCCAGCGAGCTATTTCACCGTCCACACAGTCAAACACTTCCGCCAGCATCAGCAAGAAAATCCCCATAATATTCAGCCATAAAATGTGCGGCACGCACATTGCCACACCGACTAGTACCGTAGGTATCATCAGAAAAGTCACAGCATTGGCGCTAACGCCTATTCTTACAAATAACCATGTTATATATATGGAGAAATGGCGCACAAACAATGTATTAAACCAGTGACCTGTCCAAACCATTTTCCCTTTGGCGTTTGGCTTGCGCTGTTGGCATATCTCTCGCATTTGAATTATTTTGCTCATACTACTCGGCCTTTCTCTTCAGAATCGAGGCAGCCTTGCCGTTCAGGGCTTTTTGCTCTTGGTAAAAACGTTCCAATGCCTGCCTTAATTGTGTGGAGCTTCTGCCTTCGGTATATGGTAAATAGACGACCCTTCGACCGTTTTCTATCATGAAACTATGGCCTCTGACTTTTCTTTCCCACCAGTCGTCCCCGACAACAAGGATATCAACGTCCAGCTTTTTAAGTTGCTCATCCTTTTCAAGCGTTCTTTGCGGAACGACCGCATCGACATATCGGCACGCTGCTACGACAGCAGCTCTGTCTTCGTAGCTGAGAAGTGGATGATGGCCTTTGTACTCCAAAATTAGTTCATCCGTACTGACACCTACAACTAGAAAATCTCCCAATGCCTTTGCACTTCTCAATATATTCAAATGTCCCACATGGAACATATCCCACGTACCGGCTGCGTACACTATTATCTTACCGTCTCGAGACATAGTTCAATATCCTTAAATTTGTAACAGTAAATTACCTACTAATTCCTCGACAAAGATTGCATCAATATCTTGACAAACCTCTTACGTTCCAACTCAGAAAAACTCAAGAACCAACTGCTGACAAGTGTCACAGTCATCGCGGCAATTACTACACCGCCGATTTGAAGCCACGAGTCGGGACGAGCAAGATATTCCCAGATACTAATCATAGCTACCGCCGGCAGTGTTCCCAACAAAGCTGGCCACCAAACTCTGCGAACGCTTTCCATCGCAGAAATACGCATTTTCCAGTTAAAATATAAGGGCAAGATAATGCCGGATACAAGCGCCATTGGTACGAAATTGGACCAGGCAATTCCAAGCAATCCCAAATTGAACACTTTCACCGAAACCACAGAGGCACAGACACAGAGCAAAGCCATCAAAGCAGTAAGGATGCCGAAAAGCTTATGTTGGCCTCGGCCCACAAGCACGACAAAGTTACTGTGCTGCGCCAATCTCAAGCAGTGTCCCACCGTGAGGATAGCCAGGATGACGCCCATATTGTTAATCACGGCAGGGTCTTCGAATTTTGCGCCAACCCAGACCCACAGAAATTCCCTGCCCATTACAACCAGGAAACATCCCGATGGAATAATCAGCAGAAGACTGTATTTTTGCGTTAGAAACGATATTTCGCGTACTCGCGAGTGTTCATCTCTTGCGTCAAGGTCACTGACCGCTGGCTTTATCGCGGCCGTGAAAGCCTGCAAAAATTGTGACAGCAACAAAACACCAGCTACTGCAACAGCAAATTGGCTTATCTCTGCAGTACCCAGGAAGATGCCAATGATTATGTCACTGGCTTTGTAGATTATGATGGCCCCCATCGCATACAAAAAGGTATTTATTCCATAAGCCAGCATTTCTCTGAGAAGCTTGAAATCTATGCTCTTGAAAGTGACCGAGGTCTGTGGCAGCAATTTCTTGACAAAGACAAACTGCAAAATTCTCATCACAATTTCGCTGATACCAAATGTCAGTCCCATCGTGATAAGGCCATAACCTCGCAACATTAACCCAATCAGCAATACTGTTCGCAACAGCAAAGGTATAAGCACCGCCAGGTTTAGTACATCGTATCTCTGCAGCCCGCTCAATACCGCACTGGATAGCTGCAGGGGCATCGCAAAGGCAAAGCAGAATCCCACCACCAAGACGAGCACCCCGGCAGGAGCAACCAGCTCCGGTTTGATAGCGAACCAAGAGCCGATATTATAGTAAATCGCCACACTTGCAAGGATAAGCACAACTGCCACAGCTGAGAAGAAAAAGAGAGAGCTGCTGATTACACGTTGGATCCCATCATTATTATTCTTTGCCAGGTATACTGGAATGTATCTGTTTATAGCACTATTCAGTCCCATACTTAACAGGTCTCGATAGCGAAAGATAGAACCGATGAGCACCCATATACCATATCGCGTTTCACCAAGCTGTCCGAGAAAGAAACGTATTAAGAAAAAGCCGATAACCGCATTACTTATTAACGTCACCAGATTAAAAACCGTGTTGTAAACGAGTCTCTTGGATGTTGTTACTGGATTATTAATCATTTGGCCACAACAACCCGCTCAATTGTTTCAATTTGGGACAAAGGGTTCTCTTTCATAAAAGCGTTCAGGTTTCTTTTGTGACAGATGGTGGTGTTACCGAATCCCCCGACAGGGCAGCTATATTGTGCTCATCCAGCAATCGGCTGAACAGCGCTGTTCGCCTTCCAACCGACTCCAGCGAGCCGTTAACGTTCACATCAACCTCAAGACTGCATCCTGGCCCCGCCTTTATCTCGCGAATCGGAATTTTCATCTTTACCGTCTCAGCCGGCTCAGCTTCATTGCCGTCTCTTTGCCAGGTTAGTACACGAGGCGTCTTATCACTCCCCGTCAAAGGCAGCTTTATGCTCATAAAATCCATCTTGTCCGCAGCCAGGCAGAGCGCCTGCCACCACTGCTCGAGAGTTTGCACCCGGCGGAAAAGAAGCTGGAGACTCTCGAAGCTGCGGACTTCCTCTTGTATCTGACGGCTTACGGCGTATTTCTCCCGCAGGCCGGCAATCGTTTCTCGCAGTCGAACCGAGCCGACAACGCGGAATACGAGTAACAGCAGCAGCAAAATGCAGAGAAAAATGACAAGGGAGTCAATATTGCGGGTTACCATCATAAACATTCCCAGCCCTGCGGCAAGTAGCGTTACTGCATATATCACAATAACCGCGTGTCGCTGCTTAAGGCCCAAATCGAGCAGCTTATGGTGGAAATGGCTGCGGTCGGGAGCGAACATAGAGCGCCTTTCGAGGAAACGCCGCAGCATTGAAAAGAGCGTATCGAAAATAGGTATCCCCAGAACCAGAACCGGCAGGGCAAGGCCGACCAGGGCGGAAGATTTGGTCGCGCACATTACGCTCGATGAAGCTATAGTAAAGCCCAGGAACATACTGCCGGAGTCGCCCATAAATATCTTCGCCGGATTAAAGTTAAAGAACAAAAAGCCGGTCAAACTGCCGAGCAGGGCCAGCATTAATACCGCCATCACAACTTGGCCACTATAGACGGCAAATATAGCGATGACTCCGCAGGCCACTGCCGAAATGCCCGCTGCAAGACCGTCGAGGCCATCGCTCAGGTTAATGGCATTGGTGATACCGACAATCCACAGCAGCGTCAGCGGCCAGGAGAACCAGCCGAAGTCGAGTGTGAGCCAGTCGGCGACGGCCACTAATTCTATCCGGATGCCAACGGCACAAACAACGAGAGCAGCAGCAAGCTGGGCAAGAAACTTTATGCGTGCTCGCAGGCCCTTAGTCCTAATGTCGTCAATTAGCCCTACCAAGAACATACATGCAGCCGCAGAAAGCAGCACAATTACCTTAAGCAGAATAGTCCGAAAAGCATCACCGATAACGTTCGACAGGAACAGCACGCCAATAGTGAGACACATCATAGAGAGAAAGATAGGGACGCCGCCGATCCGAGGGATGGGCTTTTTATGGACCGTGCGCACGCCGGGGTGGTCGGCTGCCTTGAGACGGCGCGCAAACCAGATTATAACCGGCGTAATCGCTAACGCAAGGAAGAGAGAGCCGAGATATACGGATAGATAGGTTTTCATTTTTTAGGGGTTAGGTATGGGGTATTAGGTGTAAGTTTTTATGCGATGTGCTCCAGAAGGTCGGCGTCTATTTCCATAACGGCACCCTGGCCGAGGATGGTAACCTCAAGGACCATACGGGCCTTTGCATTTTTTCTTTCAATAACCACACCCTCGGTGCCCATCATAGGCCCGGAGATAATTCTGCAGCGGCTGCCGATGGGCAAGTGTGGATAAATGTCAAGGTCGGCTTTGCTCAAAAGGGCCTTTTCAATAGCCGCAAGCTCCGAGATCATGTCTTCCTGGTCGAATACCTCAATTGTCTGGCACAAGCGATTCGTTGTCAGAGCAGTATAGCGGTCCTTTTCAGTCCCGCAGAAGAACACATACGATGTAAAAAGCGGTATCATAACACGGCGTTTGCGCCCGCCGGAAAAAATGACCTTTTCTCGCATAGGCAGAAAATAGCCTATACCATAACTGAGCATATCCCAGGCAAAGGCCTTCTCAAATCGCGGCTTCGTATGGGCAACCCACCAGGTGCCGCGAAGTTCGGTCAGCGATTCGACTTCCGGCGTTAGAATAGCTGGATTTTCGGATAATTTGAGCATTTTTAGTGTTCCGGTATCAGCCCCGTTGCTTTGCTTCGCAAAGCGAACAAGCGGGGTTAGTTCTGCGCAAACTCTGTCTCCGTTAGTGCACCGACAAGGGTTTTGCTGACCGAAAGCAGTAGTTGAATCGTCAGGTAGTCAGTAAACAACTGTCAGAGAACAAATTTTCTTAAAATGTTAAGGCGCTGAGCTTTCTTCACTCATTGCTTATTGCGCCGGGTAAAACGGACAGGTCGGCGATAAGCTTCTCAGCCGCCTTGAACTGCGGACGCAGCCGAAGGCAAATCCTTGCCTCGTGGATTGCCTCGCCTATCTGTTCGGTTTCCGCGAGCAGTCTTGCTAACGTAAATCGCCAGTACACCTGCCCATAATCCAGAGCAAGCGCACGTTGGTAATATCCTATTGCCGTCTCGTTATCATTTTCTCTTTTGTAAATATTGGCCAGCGATGCAAACGCCCAGGCAGGGGCATCCGGCTCGGAGCACTTTGATTTCAGAAGCTCTTTCACCCTCGCTTGCGCTTTATCCGCAAGTTCTTTATGCTCCTCCATATCCGCTAAGGTGTTCGCTATGCGGCTTAACCGCCAGGTATTGTCGCCGGCAATAGCCACTGCCAGATCGGGTCGGCTGACATGGTTGATATATACATCAGCCACGTCTCCAAATAGTCTGCCGTCGAGCTCAATAGCCCTGCTGAATTTTCCAAATGAGTCATTGAACTTTTGCTCTTCAACATCCAGAAGGCCCGCGACAAAACAGGCTGTCGGGTCGCAGGGTGCGAGGCGAAAACCTTTTCGTATGCGTTCTGCACCCCCGGCATCTTCTAAAACGAATTTCTCAAGCTGGCCGACCACGCAGTAAGTGGCTCCAAAGGTCGGGCACAGGATCCGGGCCTTATGTAATTCATCAATTATGCGAGGTACAAACTGCATCGCCTGTTCGGGAATAACGACCTTTCCCGTGTTAGGGTCGGTTACCCGGCTTACGGAATGCCAGCGATAGACGTTTAGCCAGTGGTGATACTTTACGTTGTCCGGCTGGTGTTCTGCCGCGGCTGCAGTGTGAGAGAGCAAGTATGCAAACTGGGTGTTGGTTCCCTGCCAGCCCTTTTCCATAAGGGCGTGCTCTGCATTAAGGGCCTGTTTCCAGTGGGCCTCGGCAATTCTGGCGCCATCGGCACCAAGTAAGGCCCAGACCCAGACGCCGGATACACAAAGAAGCGCAGCTATGCTTAAACCTCTAAAGTTCCAGGACTTTCTAACGGTTTGTGTGGCTTGTCTATTCGTGTGCCTTATGCGAGCCAAAGCGAGCAGCAAAGCGCAGAACACCGCAGTCAAAGCTGCGTTGGCCGGCAGGTGCTGGCCGAAGTCGCTCAGGCTGTGAATCAATATTGCGACAAGGCCGAAGCCAAGTCCGTAAGCGGCCGAGCGAATCGGCACAGATGCGCTTCTTACGTTGCGGGCATAATTTACCCATACTATAATCGCAAACACCGTCAGTACTACCAGGCCTATAAGGCCGGTTTCCTCTGCCGCCTGGGCATATTCGTTTTCCGCGTGCGCGGCAAGGGCCGCTATGGTCGAGCGGTCGAACATCGGGTAAACCACTTCGTGCGTGCCCAGACCCGTTCCGATAACAGGAAATTTAGTCCAGGCAACCGATATGTCTTTAACTATCTGCCAACGGCCGCCTTCAGCTTCATGTAGCTCCCTGAGGGTCGCCAGCCGGTCATAGACCGCATCGAAACCTATATAAAGCACACATATAAATGCGCCGAGGGCCACAAGGGCCATTATCCAACTGGAGCCTTTTAGAGACCGTCGCGAGGTAAGGATAAGTGTGGTAAAGCCCGCGGCTATGAGCATACTGACCATACCGCCGCGGGTCAGTGACACAAAAACCGTGGCCGCCCCGATAATTATCATTGCTGCAAGCAGCCATATAACCTTTGCCGCAGGAGAGCTGAGGTATTCAAAGACAATGGGCGGCGTGATTCTTTTTCCTCTGAAGGCCTCATGGAGTTTTACCATAATAAGGCCAAGGGCTGCTCCAATGGATAAGTTCATAAACTGGCCGTAGTGGCTGTGGCAAACAAACGTTCCCGAGTAAGCCGTGGCATGTGGGGTCGGAACAGTCCAGTAAATCTTTCCGTTTCCGAAAAGGTCCTGTGCCAGGGCAAGAAGTGCAATACCAGCACCAATAATAGATATTGCAAGCAGGAGGCGTTTTATCTGCTCCGGCCGACGGAAGACATTAAGAACGACCGCAAAAATGGCTGCAACTGCAAGCACGAGTCGCAGGTCGTGTTTTGTAGCGTTCGCATAAAAGCTAAGTGTCATTGAGCTCAACAAAGACTCGGCATTGGGCAAATCCCCCAAAAGCTCTTCCTTAACGGTGACCGTATTGGGTGAAATTGTACTCACCGCGCTGCTCGGCAGCGGAATAAGCTGAAATACTGCGACAAGGATAAACAGTGCCACCGGGATGTATGCCCAGGACCAGACCGGATTTGCATCTTTTCTAAAGACGATTTTGAGCAAAAAGCAGACCGAAATTGCTGCTGCAAGGGCTACGACAACCTCTTCGCTCCATGCCTCGACCGCACCAAATGCAAGAGGCATAAATGCCAGAAGCGATATCAGCAGCCATTCGATTACCTTATCGAATCCGCCTACGGGAACTTCCACAGATTCGGGATTGATTCCGTTTTCCCTCATCGGCCCACCTCCTGTTGGTCACGTACTGAGATAGGCACTATATCCTGGCCGTTCACCACTCTTGATGGATTTTCGATGCAGACCAGGCGGGCAAGGTCTTCGCCCAGCCTTTTGTTTATACGCCCAAAAGCAGCTCTCATCCGGGGCCTGCGGCCGTCTATATCGTGTGAATCCGTCGCCACGAGCGTCGCCCAGCCCGAATTTAGAAAGTGCCACGCAGCCCTGTGGGCTTCCGCGCCCCAATAACCCAGAAGACTTGAGGCGGTTATCTGCAGATGCGCTCCAACATCTAACCATTTCAAAACGACGCTGGGCCGCCTATCCAGAGCATTGTGTCTTTCAGGGTGTGAGATGATGGCCCTAACCTTGAGAGCGGCAAGTTCCGTCAGAAGCGGCTCTACGTCTATGAATATCTCATGAGGCAGTTCCAGAAGGATATACTTTCCTCCGTCAGCGAGGGTAAGAATGCGATCGGTTTGGAGCAACCGGCACACTCTCTCATCCACTCTGACATCACCGCCCGGCAGAACGGTAAGCCGAATGCTGGCCTTTTGCAATTGCCGGTTCAGCTCCGAAGTAGCGTTGCGGACTTTTGCCGCTTCATTGCAGCCGTCGAAGCGGCCAAGCTGGTGCGGCGTTGCCACTATGGTAGCTATGCCTTCGGCCACCAATCTCTCGCACAATGCAAGTGCCTCGGCCATTGTACCAGGCCCATCGTCAAGGCCGGGAAGACAGTGGCAGTGGATATCGGTAAACTTCTGCCGCCTGCGCCCTTTGGGATGGCTGTCTTGAGCAGCAATTATGTTGTCCCTAACTGAGTGTGTCATCTGCTATCCTTAAGCATTTGAGGTTTCATCGGGGCCGGGTCCTTCCATAACCGCGGCAGGTTTTCTTTCGCCGGCCTTTTCCTTTTTGCGACGGCCATAGCCGTAATAGCCGTGGCCGTAGTAGTATCCGTAGCCGCTGTAGTAACCGTAGCGGCCGCCTTTTCTCGAAACATCATTCACAACCGCCCCGAGGATATGTGCGCCGACACTTAACAGCCCGTCACGGGCCTGCTGGCTGAACTTTCTGGTGGATTTTTCCGCTTTCAGTACCAGAAGTGTTATATCGCAAATCGCAGCAAGTATTTGGGCATCGGTGACGGGCATAACGGGCGGCGAATCGATAATGATACGGTCATATTTGTTCGTCGAGAGATGCTCGAGGGTTTTAGCGAAGGTTTCACTATTGAGAATCTCGGATGGATTGGGCACATCAGGCCCGCAAGGCAGCAGTTCCAGGCCTTTAACTTCGGTAGGCTGGATCGCTTCTTCCAGGGTAGTAGTCCCGGCAAGCACGCTGCTAAGCCCCTTGTCCCCGTCAATTTCGAAAACACTATGCTGCATAGGCTTTCGGAAATCGGCGTCGAGGATGAGGGTTTTTTGCCCTGCCTGGGCCATTGCGATGGCCAGGTTACTGACCAGGGTCGTTTTGCCGTCACCTGCTCCGGGAGAAGTGATAAGTACCGTCTTTGCCTCACCCTTGGGTACGCCGAAGAATACAGATGTGCGTATCGTACGATAGGCCTCCGCCGCATGGGAGTTGGAATCCAGGTGAACCTTCTGGCCTCGGGCTGTGAAGCTTTGTCTTCTGGACATTGATGGCACCACGCCCAAAACCGGCACACCAAGAATGGCTGATATCTCGTCGGCAGAGCGCAGCCTCTGGTCCATCCAGTCGCGAAGAAGTGCCAGGCCGCCGCCGAGCATAAGCGCCAGAACCAGTGCCATAGCCATAATCCGGGCCTTTTGCGGCTTGGAGGGCTTATCGGCAGGCCGGGCAACTTCGAGAATACTGATATTAAGCGCCCCGACGTCTTCGGTAATACTCAACTCCTTTATGCGGTCATCGAGAATATCATTCAACTTTTTTGACTGTTCCCATTCGTATTGCAGCAAGGTGTACTGAGCGAGCTGGTCATTGAGGTCGAGGGCCTCCTCTCGCTGGTCTTCAAAGTATTTGCCTATCTGGACTTCGTTTTCCTTTGCAGCGAGGTATTGTTGCTCTGCCACGGCAAGTTGGGCCTGGGCAAACTCGGTGTCCAGGTCAGTAATCTGCTGTTTTATCCGGGCGATATTACTCTCCAGTGCCTTGACCGAAGGATGGTCGGAAGTAACCTGGCGCAGAAGGTCAGTATAAGAAAGCTCCAATTGGTCCAGTTTGGATTTGAGCTGTACTCTTTCACTGCCTGTGGAGATATATATGCCCTTGGCCCGCTGCGCCTCTATAAACTGCTTGAGCCTGGCCGGGTCGCTGACCATTGTTTTGATGGATTCGTAGATGGACTTGCTCTCGATGGTTGCGAGCTGGGCCTGCGTAAGAGCCACGGACAGTCTTTCGAGCCGCTGGAGTATGATATTGCCGCGCTGGTGTTCAAGTGCCAGCGCAATATTCTCCCTTTTAAAATCCATCGTTGCCTTGAGCTTCTCTGTTAGCTCTTTGCCGCGTTTGGCTTTTTCGCTTTGAAGGATTTTCAAAACTTCGGCTGAAGTACTGCGTTTACGGGTTGAATGATAAGTTATATACGAATCTACCACCGCGTTTATCAGTTGGGCAGCTTCGGCAGGCCAGGGTGAGTCAAACGATACGTTGATGATGTCGTCCTTTTTACCAATAGTGACATCCAGGTTCTTTTTCAGGTACACAATTTGGTTATCTATTTTGGCAAACGTCTTCATTTGCCTTACGCCGGGAACATCAAGAGCAGCAGCAACAATTGGCGTGGACTTGAGCAGCTCGCCCTGGGCATAGAGATAATTTTTGGACTGGGTCATGAAACCCTTTTCTATGTCAGTGATAATTTTAGGGCCGCTCTGCTCGACATAGACCCGGGATGTACTGGTGTAAATAGGCGTGGCCTTGGCAAGATAAGCGAAAGCTGCCGCCAGAACCACAACCGTACTAAGCAGCACGATCCAGCGGCGTCGCCAGATGATTTGAACTAAGCTTTCTGATATGGTCGCAACAGCCTGCGGAATTTCCACACGCGATTCATCCTGTTCTGCCGCTCTGTAATCTTCACGCTGTTTTATCACGTCGTTCTCCGTTGTTTTTTATAGTTATATGCCCTTTGTTCGTGTCTACTCAAACATATTGGTTAAAGGTACGTAAACGCCCATGTTAATCCTGAACACCCTGTCCAGAAAGAGCTTCGTGCGTGTTCGGGACGTATGTTCTACAGCAACAATGTCACCGGGCTTTATAAGGACGTTTGAAGCATTTGTCAGCTTTGAGCCGTCTATAACTTTGAAAATTGCGCTGACAATCGTGCTGTCCGGCTTTTGGCGATAGACAGTAGCGTAGCGAGGCTCGGCAGCCTGGTTGAATCCACCGGCAAAGCCAACCGCCTGCATAAGGTTGTACTGAACATCCGGCGGATATGGGAAATTGCCGGGCCTGTTAACCAGCCCGATGACCGTAAAGAGCGGCTGCTCAAGCCGTTCAACTTCGACGCTGTCGCCATCTCTCAGCGCAACGTCTGCAAACGGAATGTTCAGGCCCTTTACGGGTAGAACCAGCGGCTCACTTTCCCTGGCCCTGCCTGCGGAGTTTGTCGCATTGGCAATTTCTGCGGTACGGCCGTTATCGAGAGTCTCAAGGAGCCGCTTTAGATGCGTATTTATCAAATCTTCTTCTTGCGAGACGCTTCCGTTCGGCTTGGCTAACTGTTCAATTGTCCGTTCGGCTGCCAGCTCATTGTCTGCTGCCGCCTCATCAGAATGGGTTATTCGGATAAGAACTGCTCCCTCATCGACAATACCCTCCGCCTGCATAAGAAGCGCAACAAGGGACATCTGGTCGCTGGGCAGCGAGTAAACGCCGGGCTTTTGAACCGCTCCGATTATAGAAACTTTGGAAGTGTTGTACTCCATTATCCGGGCGGCAACGGGGGGAACAATCACAGAATACTTGGGATAGTACGCAGCAATAACGGCCGATTCTATCTCGGCCAGAGATTTTCCTGCCACCTCGATTTCGCCGACTATCGCAAGCCTGATAGTCCCATTGTCACTGACACGGCACATGCGCGGGGTAACCTGGTCAGGGGAATCCGGTAATTCGGCGGTAAAGACCTGCAAAACAGCGGGTATGCTCACCTCCAGCACGTCACCCGCCACAACACGGTAAGGCCCCCCGCCTATTCTGGCCCTTACCAGGCGGTCCATATCCACAGTGGGACGGACAGGGCCGGCATTTTCGAATTCAACCAACTGTTCTGCAGAAGGCAGACGCACTTGCTCGCTGCACCCAACTAAGTAGATAGAAAAAAGTACAGCCAGAAAAAGAGCCAAAACAACTTGATTCTTCAATATTCGTACAACGAAACCACTGCTCGACACGAAGTTCACTTAAACACCTCTCCAACCTACTTGCGCTAAGCCCCGTCATCCTCATACGGGACTACGCTTTGAACTTCTTAATCATCCAGGGCTTTCCTCCTTAAAAACCCATACAAAGACGGACTGAAACCCCTCGTCCGTCTATATCTCGAATCCTCGCCTTATTTTCCCAGAGAAACACCAGCGCCTTTGCCGGATTAGGACGAATTAGTTCTCTGTTATGAGCTATCGTCACCCTTATTAAGTTTTATGCCAGGGTGGCGGTCCCGGGACCCACCAGGGTTTGCCCGGAGTCCGCTTCGGCGGCCTAACTGCTATCCGTATTGGCTCGTCTAAGGTAATTGCGCCCGAATCACCCAGCCTGAGATTCATCGGGGTGCTCAGCGTCCTGGTGTTCAGCGTAAACGGATTGAACAGCGCCGTCTGCCTGTAGAGAAGAAGCAGGTCAGTTTCGCTATCCACATCCTCACGAGCCGCCTGCACTGCGATGCCGAGCCCTGCTATGATCGCCAAAGCCAACGCTCCTAACAGTAGTTTAGACTTAAGACCCAATTTGTTTTTGTTGTTTCCTAACGATACGTCTTTCATATTTCCTCCTTGTTTACTGTATTGTTAGCAACATCCAAATATTTCTGTTCATTATTTCGATATCACTGGTTTGTACCTTCAAGCCAGTGCTCAGCAACAACTCCCAGGTCAACGCAATTCACCTCTCCGCTCTCGTCGAGGTCAGCCCCCTTACACCAGGAGCACCTGGTGCAGCCGGAGGCCAGCCAATTATCAGCAAAAATCGCAAAGTCGATAAAATTTACGCCCCCGTCGAGGTCCAAATCTCCGGGAATAATCAGCTCGCCGAGGGCCTGAAGCATCTCTCCGGCGTAGAAGTAAAAAATGTACCCATCCAACCATAGGTGCTCATAAACCGTGCCGTCCGCGTGGATGCCAACAAGCAGTGCGTCTCGGGCCGCAAGAATTGCCGAATCGTAGTCCAATTCGGGATTGGCTTTGTTTGCGGCAACAAGTCCCAGCGTGCCAAAGACAGTATCTTCGGTATAGCCCGCTGCTTCACCCTCCGGGTCACCGCCATTCGTATGGTCAAATCGCCAGTAGAAACTCCCTCCATAAAGCTCACCATCCAGCACCTGGTGGCCCAAGAGCAAATCAGGCAGTTCTGCCAGGGTTACGCCGTCCCAGTAAAGCCTGCCGGTGCTATTCGGGTCGATCGGCGTGCTGTTCATATCGCCGGTTTGTGCCAGCGCCCATGTGGCAGCGCCCAGGCCCCATACCGGCCACACAGAGGTATCGTCATCTACCCGCGCAAGAAAATCTATAAGGGCATCGTGCCAGATTTGCTTATCTTCAGCCTCGACGTAGTAAGCAGCAACGACAGCGTTTGCGAGGTAGAACACCGTTGTAGATGGCTCAAGGGGGCCAAGCCGACCAGAAATATAACCTTCCGTGCCACCTTCCCGATGCTTCACATTGTAATAAAAGTTGCTTACGGCCGTCCGCCAGTCATTGTCGCAGGGGTCATCTGCAATCTCACTTAAGCGCGTTAAAGCGAAAACTTGGTCCTCGTAGGCTTCCACGCCCTTGAGGATGTAATCCCCACCTAATTCGGCAGAACTCCTGTGGGCACTATCACAGGTCACCTCGTAGGCGCTGACCATCCCCGCCACAATTGAACCTTGGTAGTCAGACTCCTGAGGCCAGTTTCCCCGGTGCATCTGCTCTGCTTTGAGTCTGTCCGCAGTTACTCGAATGGCCTCACCAATTGGTAAAGCTACGGCGATATTCTCGCTGATTATCATTACAAGTATCCAACAAAATACGCAGAACCGTGATTGTAAATTTGGGATTTCAACCTCCTCTTTTCGTAATCTTCCTCCGTCCGGGGGTGTTCAGAGGCAACTTATGTTATGGTCCGTCCTCCATACTGCAAAACATTTGCATTTTTCTCGTGCTGTCGTTCGCACCCTAAGGCAGCGAAACAGCCCTGTTCGTAGCCGAAAACCCAAGTTATCACAACTAATTCTAATCCTTTCAAGTCGTCAATTCTGATGTCATCACTAACGATGACAGCCATTTGCTCTGGAGTTCTTGCGGAAATAGCGAAACACGTAAAGAACAAGTTCGGTCCGGTCCTGCACGTCAAATCTCGAAAAAAGCCGGCTTAGATGTGTGCGTACAGTCGGCACAGATATTTGCAGTTCCATAGCAATTTGTTTGTCGGAATGGCCGAGAAAAAGGTATTTCATTACCCCTGCCTGCCTTGGAGGTAAGGAAAGCTCATTAACGATTTCCAACCATTCGCTTTCAGTGAATATTTCCGTCTCTGATACTAAGGCCATTTGCCTCCTCCGTTGAAGCTGAATACACTGCTCCGGCTGAACAGTACCGGCACTTTGGCATTCAACCATATACGGGGCAAATTTAGAGGGACGAGCCAAAAATCACCACTCTTCCTCTTTTCACAATGCCTAAATTACCTATGTTCTAATATTATACAGTCTCAAATTCAAAAGTCAATACGTGGAAACTACGGGATTTTATAGGACTACCCCCTTTTTCTGTTAAAATAAGGGCTATCTTCAAAAAAAATTTGTTAAGGGAGGAAAAAAACTATAAGGAGCAAAAGGGCCGGAGAAAAAGCTAAGGCCCATTTAAGAAGGAGGAAACTCCAGCCCTTTCGAATTGGATTGACACGAATTTCAGCTTCGCTTTACATCCCTGCTGCAAACGTTTATCAATATCACGGCAGTTTCGCGCCGTGCTTTCATTCTGCCGGGCCCGGCATATCTTCACCAACCAGACCCAGCGAGGAGGATGTGATTAACTCCCTTCCTGAATAAACACTCTAACACAACTTTACGCTTCTTATAAAATAGCCGAACGCAAAAAAAATGACAATCGTGGAAACTACGGGATTTTGTGTGGAAACTACAGAATTTTGTACGGACGAATATATAGCAGATAGTCGGGTGAACGACTACTTATAGGCGGCTTTCTGCGTTGAAAAACGGCCTTACGCCGTTATTTATTTTCCGGCAGGTTAACCAACCCCATCCCAGCAGCTCGTTTGGTCAGGTCAACCAAGTTATCGACACCGAATTTGCGGAAAATGCAACTGCGGTGGTCCTCGATGGTTCTTATAGAACGGTGGCGCAAACGGGCTATTTCCTTGTTGCTTTTACCCTTCAGAATAAAACGCAGGACTTTCATCTCTGTCCTGGTGAGCAGTTTGCCCAAAAGCGAGTCAGCCAAAGCATTTCGCTTTAGGATGGACTCAACAATCGACAGAAACCCCTGCCTGTCCAGAGGCTTTTCGATAAAATCCAATGCGCCTGCCTTAACGGCCTTGACCGCCATTGGTATATCGCCGTAGCCGGTTATAACCAGAACCAGCAGCCATGGAGCAATGCGTCTCGCCTCGGCCAACAGCTCTATGCCGTCCATTTCAGGCATTTTCACATCAGTAATAAGTAAATCGCACGTTGTGGAGCGTAATTGTTCAAGACAATCGGCTGCACAGGCAAAACAGCTAACCTTCGAGCCGAGTTGCTCAAGGGTTCTGCCGACTGCCTTGCGTACCTTCGGCTCGTCATCGACAAAAAAGATGTGTTGTTCTGCGTTATTTGTCATTGCTGCTCAGTTATGACCTCCTGCCTTTATTGATAGGCAGGGTGACGAAAAAAGTTGAACCTTCACCGGCTTTGCTTGCGACGCGAACTTTACCGCCGGCCCGCGATACGATGTGCTCTACAACACAAAGCCCCAGACCCGTTCCTTCACCTGCAGGTCTGGTAGTGAAAAACGGCTCAAAAATCTTATCAAGATTCTCCGGCGCAATACCACCGCAATTGTCGGCAAATCGCAGCTCAATGTGCTCATCTTTTACAGCGCCATCGATAATAAGCTGGCGACTCTTTTTGCCGTCCGCTGCCTGTATAGCGTTCTCAACCAGGGCAAAAAACAACTGCTCTAAGTCTTTCTCGTTCGAATATATAGACGGCAGTTTGTCCATACCTTTGAGGTGCAGGCTAACTTTCGCCCGCCGGGCACTTTCACTCAACAACTTCAAGATTCGCTCAGCAACTGCCTTCAAATCTACTCGACTGACAATTTTTTCTGAGGATTTCCTTGCGAAATCGCGAAAACTGCCAACTATTGAAACTACCTCCGAAATCCCGCTTAGACCGTCCTTGAGGTCTTCTGTAACAGTATCCGGACAGGACGTTGTTTCCAGGTCAGCTAATGAATTCTCAATTGACAGACGAATAGCCGTAATAGGCGAGGTCAGTCTATGAGCCAGAGTAGCGCTTAAGGTTCCCAGTGAGGCGAGTTGTTCGGCATGGGCCATTTTTTCTCGATATTCGGTGAGTTCGCTTTCTGCTTGCTTGAGTTCGGTGATATCCACAACATTGCCCATGAAGGCAGTTTTTCCCATGTATTCGACACAGCTTACCATCATTTCGCACCAGATGGTCTGTCCATCCTTCTTCAGTCGGCGGATTTCATACCGGTGCGGAATGGCCTTGCCTGCCAGTCTTTCTGACCTCATCTGGGCTGCAATCTCTCTGTCATCGGGGTGGATTAAAGCCCAGAATTCCTTTCCCAGCAGTTCTTCAGGTCTGTAACCGTGGATTTCCGCAAACCTATCGTTGACATACACATATCTTTCGTCCTGGTGGATAAAGATGCCGGTAAGTGAGTTTTCTGAAACTGTTCTATATTTCTCTTCTGACTCCCCCAACGCCTCCTCCGTTTGTTTGCGCTCGGTGATGTCAATGCCCAGTTCCAGCACCAAAGGAGAGCCATCAACATCTGAGAAAGGATAGTCGTTAATCTCATATATCCGCCCATCGGGAGATTGCGACCACTCCCAGACTTGAGGTTTGTTAGTCTCGAAAACTTTGAATGTGGGGCACGGCTTGCACGGCTCTTTAGCCCCCCAGAGAACCTCGTAACACATTTTTCCTTCCGGGTCCCCAAAGTGTTCGCGGAAGTACCGGTTCGCAAAACGAACCGAATGGTCCGGCGCCTGAAGATAGACAAATGCCGGAAGACCATCCAGAAGGGAATAAAGCCTGCCCCGCTCGGCTTCCAGCGCCTCCTCCGCTCGTTTGCGCTCGGTGATGTCTCTTATAATTCCTTGTATTCCGATTGTTTCACCGTCCTTAAGTATAGGTGAGGAGTTAAGCTCAACGAAGACGTGGCTGCCGTCCTTCCTCATTGCCTCCATCCGGAAAATACCGAGGTTCCTGCCTTGCATATTTTCAGCAAAGCGTTGTGAAACTTGGGGTATCTCGGATTCAATCAGGTAATTCTTAAAATGTGTCCCTACCATCTCTTGCGGCTTGTAATGGAATATCTTCTCACTTGCGCCGGAAACATAGGTCAGATGACCCTGGGAGTCTGTCATAAATATCAGGTCGAAGCTTCTCTCGGCAAGATCCTTAAATCTTTCTTCGGACGCCCTTATTTCTTCCTCGGCTCGTTTGCGCTCGGTAACGTCTTTGCCCTGTTCAAGTTCCGCAATACGGCGGCGCAGCGTCTCCACCTCTTGCAGTAATTCCGCTTTGCTTTTTACATCATCCCGCATGGTTTTTGATGCTCACTTAATCAATAGGTATTTTCCCTCGCTCCGTTAGCGTTTGGGGCAATACCGTAAATGCCTCGGCTTAAGTCGGATTAGTTGCCATAATCGGCATTTAGGTATAACATAGATAGAATAGCAGATTTGGCTGGAACAATCAAGAGAAAATTTTAACACCCGCGACCGCAGAATGCCTTATACCCCCTTTGTTTCAATATTTTTCAACATCGGCTTCGGTTTGGTGATGGTGAGAAAAAGACGCTAAGCCCCGCTGCAACTGCAAAAAGACATGTTAAAAACTGGGGCCCCAATACAAACTCTAATCCAGTTAAGACCACCCTTCTGGGCTGTCCCACCTGCCGTCTTATGCTATCAAAAGCTCCCCTCTGTCAGTCCAATGTAGTATTGTTGTAGTATTATAATCGGGTATTTTGACCGACATTTAACGACCTTTGCTCTTTCGGATGTTAGCTTTTTTATGTTTTTACTAAGTTTGTTAGCTGTTTTCTGGTAGGGACGGCGAGAAATGTAGCCGCGGCCTGATGTCCGATAACATAGGTGCATAGTTAAGAAAACGCCATGGTTTTGCATTCTCTTACCGATTTCTTATACTTTTAATAATCGAATAATGGCTAAGAGAACTATGGGGGTGAGCCGAGCAGATTGTCAAGGACTTTATCGTTTTGGAACATTTTAATTGTGGATATGGGGGGATTGAACAATGAATTATTTCGAAAAAATAAAAAGATGGATTGGTGAGATTACTGAAATTTCTCTGTTGTTAATTGCCCTTGGGATCGTGGTGGGGATCCTGTTTGGTGATACGGTTCCTTTCTTTGGTGGGATCGTCACTAATCTTACCGGATTGCTTAACACATTAGGCGAGAATGGGCTCGTTGGTTTAGTCACTTTGAGTATAATTCTCTTTCTGTTTTACAAGAGAAAAGCTGTCGTATAGCGTTCTACTCCATATAGAGAACGCTACGAGAGCACTGCATTGGTCGTCTCAATCTCGGACACGGTCTGAGACCGTGTCCGAGTTTTATAGACAAGCGAGCTGTTCGACCGATGGCGATTGCATCCTGTTTGGCAACCATCTCGAGCAGTGGTATGCGGGTATGTGCGGAAACCTTAAAGTGGAGTCCGCATGTGCTCTCCTTTTCCAAATGAAGGCAGGGACACTTCAATACACCCTCTATTATAGGTCTTTTCGGTAGTGAGGTCAAGCCTATTGTGCTGTACAAACGGCATTTCAAGTGAACTCTATGGTTTATTATTCTTGTGGGTTTGTGCCCTTCAATCCATTTCTTATATTTTAATTGGTGGTAACCATGGGGCGGACTGAGCTAATAATCGGGTTGATTGTTTTGGCGGTAGGAGCCATTGCTATAGTGCTAATAGCGGTCATTGGATGGCAATGAAGTCAATTGTTAGGAAGCGAGTCACGTTGTGCGACTTGCTAATCAATTACTTATTTTTCTTAAGGAGGCTTATCATGGCCAATAAGAGAAGAATTATTATCGCTGTTATGTTGTTATTTGCGAGTTTAATACTCACCGGATGTAGAAGTCGTGTCGCGGAGTTTCACCAGGCGATGAGGTTGGGAAATCTTGAAAAGGCTGAAGCCTTGTTGGAAGAGAAGTCGACACTGGTGTATGTCGAAAAAGACGGCCGGACTCCTCTATTCGAGGCGATCCGGGAGGGCCAGAGGCGGATGGTTTTGCTTCTAATAGACAGCGGTGTGGATGTAAACGTCAAAGACAAATGCGGCTTTACTCCCCTGCACTACGCAGCCAAGCAAGGCCATGCAGGGATTGCTGAGCTTCTTACTGCCAATGGAGCCGATGTAAACGCAACAGATATGATGGGCGAAACCCCTTTGCACACAGCGGTCTTAGGCGGCCATGAGGATGTAGTTGTGGTTCTGCTTGCTGGGGGAGCGGATGTGAATGCAGAAAATCAAATGCAACCAACCCCTTTGCACCTTGCAGCCAAAGTCGGCCATGTGGATGTGGTCGAGGTTCTGCTCGCCCAGGGAGCGAGTGTTAATGCAGTAAATCAAATGCTGCGAACTCCTTTGCACCTTGCAGCCAGAGCCGGTCGCGTGGATGTGGTCGAGGTTCTGCTCGCCGCGGGAGCGGATGTGAATGCAAAAGATAGAAGTCCAGGTAATACTCCTCTCCATTATGCGGCTCAACAGGACCACAAGGACGTCGCTGAGTTCTTGCTTGGCCAGGGTGCAGATGTGAATGCAAGAGATTTATTGTCCCGTACTCCTCTGTACTGGGCGTCCGTTCGGTTCTCTAAGGAACGAGTTTGCAAGGATGTCATCGAATTACTTCACGGGCACGGAGGTAAGTAATAGCAAAACTGGTCATCGGTATGTGGATGGATTTCGATATTCATCCGCATGCCAAGATAGACCGAGAAGCCAAGAAATCGGTGCTGATACGAGGTAAAGTTAGTTAGCAGCCAAACATCAAAACGGGGCTTAAACTGATTGATTCGGTATAGGCCCCGTTTTGCTTTCACAAGAAAAAAAAGTTTAGTGAGCAGGCGCTTACAAGTGTCTTGCCTTTAAGTGGTCATTGCGGAAGGCCCCTCTCTGCTTGACTTTGGTGTGGTGATGTTGAAACGAAAGGGCCGCAAGAAACTTCAGGAGACATTTTTTTCTCCCGCGTGCGTAAGAGCGGTCGGAGAGCATAAGGCCCTATTATAAAATGGCCTTTTTCAACCGTTCTATTTGATTCTTGTCATAAACAACAGCTTAAAAGTTTGACAAAAACCCGTGTAAATTTGTATAAAACACCCTTAAAATTCAGCTAAAAATAGGGATTGGTGTCATAATTTGTCGCAAAAAATTATATAAAATTTTGGGAGGGGTTAAACCCAGTCATCACAACACACAGAGGCCGGTTTCCGGCCTACCTGTACCGACTTTCCCACCTCTATACAGGTGCTGCGAATAAGACGCTAAGCCCCGCTGTAACTGTAAAAAGACATGTTATTTTAGGAGTCCCACGATGAGACTGGAGTTGTTATGTAAGGGGAAAGCTAATATCATAATCAAGTTAAGACCACCCTTCCTGGCTGCCCCACCCCCCCGGTGTTATCCTGCGAATTGTTATTCCGACACTATTTGTCGGCAATTTGAAATTTGGTCAAATATTTACTTGGGGATATGTATAATAACACGCAACCTCTGGCGCCCCCCTCCCCCCCTTCAATAGTCGGGGTCTGGGGCGATAACGATAAGCACCTGCCTGGTAAAGCCTTACGCTTGCTTCGCTCCGTTTATGTTTGATACCGTGATAGCTACGAAAAACAAGGGGAAAACCGCTATGAAAGCATTGGGGTTATCTGGCCAGCATCGAACAAACCACCAAGCCCTAACCAGCTTGCCGCTTGTGCCAGATACCATATAAACGAGCCGGTTGGCTGCTACAACGCGATAACTCCAAACGGACTGACTACGGATAGCCCTGCTTATCAAAACGCGCTCTTTTCAGGGGCTTTGTTCTTGCTTTACCAGCTCTTTTGACCAGCCTTGCAATTGCTCATAGCCCAGCAGAGTTTAACCGACAAAGGCAGCACTTCTGCGCCCAAGGCAGGCCAAGCCCAAAAGCCCTTGATAAAAAAGATGTAATAAAATATAGAAAAAAATACATAAAAAAATTATTTTTCACTTGACTTATTACAAGTTGCCGATATATTATTATGAAAAGACCTTAAAAAAATACCTATTCGCAACGGTCGGATAGGTGGATTATGAAACCAACACTTTTAAGGGACAAATTATGAAACCAACACAAACAACAAACTGTCTTTACAAAAAGTACAGACCCAAAGAGTTTGACAAGGTATTGGGCCAACCCAAAGCCGTCCACAAAATACAAACCGTCCTGGAACGCGGTTGGGGCGGTCGAGCCTGGTGGATCTCCGGCGCAAGCGGCACGGGCAAAACTACGTTAGCCAGGATAATTGCAAACCAAGGCGCTGATGATTTTTACATTGTGGAATTTGACAGTGCCGATGCGTTAAACCTTGAGGCTGTCAAATATATTGAGCGGACAATGTATTTGTACGGTGGCAGCAAGGGCGGTCGTGCTTTTATCATAAACGAAGCACACGGCCTACGCGCACAAATTATACGTCAATTGTTAGGGCTTTTGGAGCGCATACCGAATCACGTTGTTTTTATCTTCACCACCACCAAGATAGGACAAGCCGGATTGTTTGAAAGCCAGATAGACACAAGCCCGCTCTTGAGCCGCTGCATCTATATTGAGCTAACAAATCAGGGATTGGCCAAAGTATTTGCCGAACATTGCAGAGAAATTGCAATCGCAGAAAATCTTAATGGAAAGCCAGCACAGGCATACATTAAACTGGCTCAAAACTCTAAGAATAACTGCCGGATGATGCTGCAAGCTATCGAGTCCGGCGAAATGTTAATCTAAAATGAGATAAAAAAATGACAAAGCAAAAAAGAAAAGCGGGACGGCCAAAGGGCACTAAAGCCAAAGGCAAACGCGGCGGCCTTGCGCCCAACCAATACCTTGACGACAAGCAACTGGCCAGGCTGTTAAGATACGTTTCTCTTGAGGCCGAAGAGGCCCGCCGTTGGGGACGCAAGCGGGCGGTCGTAAATAATATAATTGTAAACATCCTGGTTTATAGCGGACTGCGAGCGGATGAACTTTGCAAGCTGAACATCCGGGACTTGCCATCTTATCACGAAAAGAACCAAATCTTTGTGTGCAATGGCAAGGGCAGTATATCCAGAACCATTGACATACCCGAAGCGTTAGCCAAGAAGTTAAGCAGGTTTATCCGATTACATCGCAAGGGCGCAAAGCCGGACAAGCCGTTCCTGGTCGGCGAGCGGGGAAAGCGATTGTCTTACAGGGGACTATACAGCAGGATAAAAAGCATAGGCGAGCGGACGGGACTGCCTGAATTACATCCGCACACCTTGAGGCATACATTCGGCACAAGGCTGTATAACCTTGAGCACGACCTATTTTACGTCCAGGACCAGTTAGGACACAAGAGCACCGACACGACAAAGCGATATGCAAAAACAAACAACACGGCACGCCGCCGACAGACTGAAAAGATGGATATGGGTATTGACTAACAGGGCAGGCCGATATTAAAATTTATGAAATCAGCACATAACTGACTGGAATACTTATGGCTGTGGATGCGCTTCTCGGCAACGAAAGCGGCGCTGTGTTGGGCGTCATAACATCCACAGCCGCTTTTTTAGGCCGAGCTCCCTTACTTTTCCGCTTTCTATATCTGTACGCTCCCCTACCCCCCTTATTGCCTAAGAAGCATATTACTGAGAGAAAGTCCGTAACTCATCTTTTCCTGAAGCGTAAGTAGTTTTCTTACCTTTTTTGTAGGTCTGCCCTTGTACGTCCACCGTTTAATCTGGCTATGTAATTCTTTTATCTGCCTTTCAGCTTTCATCACATTGCGAAAGACACCAATCCGTCCTGTTCTTGTTTCGTTGCGGCTCTCATAAGAAAGATTATAGCAGTGGCGACAACCGTAATAGTGTGCACCGGGCGCTTTGTAAAGCTTTGCCACTCTTCTGCCACAATAGACACCATCCTTGGTAAGCGGGCAAACAAACCAATATCTAACCCCGCCAAAATTGCAGCGGGTTGTTGTCAGTCTAACCTTGTAGTCATATTCTGTTTTTCCACCTGTATTTCGGTCGGTAGTTGTGTATTGAAATTGCACGTAGTTATCACCATCCATAGTTGAGACAGCAACGCCTATACTACTGATTTCTTCGCCATAGGAATTTTTCCATACAATCCCGCCGGAGCGATAACCACAGAAATAATCACCCTTTTTTAGAAACGATATGCTGACGCTTCTACAATCTTCCACTGTATCCTTCTCACCCCAGTAATACCCGCCCATATTTTTCCTTTCTTTTTGCCGAAATCATTAAGGATTCGTATACTTTTTTCACTAATCATTATCGACATAACTATTTTTCACAGCAGCACTAACAGCAAAACAGAGGGAAGTTCGCTATAGTTCAAAAGTGGTTTCTCGAAAGCTCTGATATACCAATTTACTTACATTTGTTAGCTCCCGCAAATCATTGTAACCTTATACAGTAAAAACAATTACATCAAAAATCGGCTATCAATAAAGGTGTGAATTTCACTGCTGAGAGTTCGTATCTTGAAAAATAGCCCAAATTTCTCTTTCCGGTTTTGAGATAAAAGCACCACACCCCCAAGCGCCCTACTGCGAGGTGCCAACCAATGACAAAAAAAGGCGCAAATAGGTTTGGTTACACCACCACAAAGCCCGTTTCATAGAATCCGTGAATTTTGCCAGAGCTATTCTATGGGTCTCACGCAACCCATCCCCATCCTTTGGGGACGCAGCCCCCCATGCTATTATCTCTTTTACTACTCGGCTTGGCTACGGTGATAGCAAGACTCAGGAGGCCGTACGAGGTGTGCAAACTCTAACCTTGAATGAACAGCCAAAAAGCAAATGATACAGGCTTACTTTTCGGTTGATTTTTGACATAGGGCATACAGTGCGATGGCTTTTTCAGACATTATTTGAATCTGCTTCAAGAGTTGATCTGCGTCTTCGTTAGGTCTGTCCCGAACATCAGCGGCAAGGACCACGAGAAGGCACGCAGGAACGCCGAAAACATGAGCTATATCATTTAGGTGGTCCATTCCAATTCCACGTTTTCCGTTTTCCAACAAACTCAGGTAAGTAATTGTAAGGCCAGTTCGTTTAGACAATTCATCTTGCGTGATGTCCAGAGCACGCCTAATTTTCTTAATTGCACCTCCAAGCTTTGATTTATTAATCTTCATAATGGATAAACAGGCATCTTCGTAATCCATAACCTGTTCCCACAAATGGGCAGAGTGGACATTGTATGGTTTCAATCACTGAACACTTTACGCCAAACATTGAGTAGTTTCTTGATAGGCTTAAATACCATTTCCAAAAAATCAGAAGGTTCCAAAACATCATTAAGTTGTCTCCTTGTCTCCTGTAGGCTTTCGACCGTATTGTTAATGTCATCTTTCATGCCCTGGGTAATTCCTGATTTGTTTTTCAGGTCCAGAAGGAGAATCACGGCATTATCGATAGGCTTTTGTAAATCAGCAACCAGCGTCTCTTTTTCATTTGTCTTTTGGGGCACAGCTTTTTGTCTTTTCATAATTAACTCCTAATCATTTGCACGTACAAGCGTTTGGCAAAAAGCATTAAGAATGGCACCTTCTCAGCTGTCCACTCCGCCCAACTATAAGATTTGCTTCGTGACAATCATATATTCCCCCTTTCTCAGGAGATACACTCGTCTCCCGAAATGCGCTGTAGCCCCACTATGCAAGCTGCTGATTTGTTGCAACCACATTGAAATGGTATTTAATTTTCAAAGAGCGACTACTCACTATTATTATATACTGTATTTAACTTCATGTTCAACTTTTTTTCTGAAAAATTTAGCAATTTTAAGAAAATCTTTTAAAATTTGGTCGGCAGTACTGTACAGAAAATTGACTTTTCTTTACAATTCTTGGAGGGTCTTTATCGAGCAAACCGGCGTTAAAATCCCGTCACCTTAAAATATCGCCCGTTGTCTTGAGTTTGGCCGTCTCAGCAAGCTAAACCCTCGCTCAGGTGGTCGTTACGGAAAATCCTGGTCTGCTCTATCTTTTTTTGTTAAAAACTGACGCAAAATTCCCCGTCCCTTTTTTATAGTGTCCAAAAACTCGTTTTTGGCCTGAAAATGGGGGTGTCCGACTGCTTCAGAAGCCTTTTTTAGTCAAAAAGTGCGCCAAAAATCTATCATCCTCGCGCGTATGCGCGCGTACAGGCTTCCGAAAATTCGTTTTTGGGCTAAAAAACAGGGGACTTGCTTGTTTATAGGCTCCCGAAAACCACTTTCCTGCCTGTTAGACGGAAAATAAGTTAGCCACAGGTTAGCCGCAAGTTTACCATTTGGCCCTTTTTTAAGTGGTGACATTTGCCGTTTTAACCGTATCCCCTGTACTGCCAGAATCTGCGTTTTTTCCGCCGTCTTCTGGCCCATTCATAAACCCAATACGGACAGCGTTTGACGTATACTCCGTACAGCCTGCACCATCGCTGTAAAGTCCGTCGTGGTATCTGCAAAATCCTTGCTGTAGCTCTTACGCCGTATTCGCTTATCAATTCAAAGGCATAGTGTTTTTGTGCTTCAGAATATTGACCATCCTCGCCAAGAGCTTCAAAGCAAGACCGCTTCTGCTCGTAAATCTCTTTATGACACAATCGCATTAGTTCTTTCGTACTCATTGTGCTCATTTACTTTCCCTCGATATTATAAGTTTGAGCTAATGCTTTGATTGCCGCTTTGATGTGCTCCGGCAGTTCCGGCCAAACAGCTACTATTTCAGCCAACTCATCGGGTAGGTTTTTGGTGCCGATTTCGCCTTGTTTTTGGAATTTTGGTGTCAACTGAGGTGTCAACTGCTCTTTTGCGGTTTCGCAAGTCTTTGCTTTTTCAGGGGTTATGTTTTCACGGCTGTGGCCTTCGAATCCGAAGGTTGCAGGTTCGAGTCCTGCCGGGCGCGTTTTTGCAACTTATTTTCCTAAAAGGCCTTATGTTTTTCATTGAAAAGCCCTTCTACCCGGAAAAGTGCGTTTTGCTGCCCTAACAAAAGTTGAAGACCTTCAGCCGAACTGGCGATACGTTTAAATAATGCTGGTCGAGTTTCCACATATCCCCAAGCTAATTTGCAGCATTTTACGCATTGGCTTTTACCTACAAAGAGCGTACGCACTTGTGTACATGTATGCCATTCTTTTCTGTCGTGACCAGACCTACAAGTTCCTGGTACTCGTGGGCGCAGGCCCTGAGCTCAATCCATTTTCCTTTGCGTGGTAGCTGCGTAAAAGTGAAATGCAAGGAGCTTGCTAAAGTGGCAATGTGAGCAGCGTTGATGACCGACAGCTCTATTTCCCACTAACCGATATTCATACCCTTTATCTATTTCATCCTGGCCAAAGATAGAACCAGCAATGCAGGAAAATCACATTCGTCAAATGTTTCAGTTTTATATTAACAAAGGGGGATTACGGCCAAGAAGTTCAGAACAAGCAATACGTTAAAAATGATGGTAGGTTGACCGGTTTTGACCACGAATCGTCCACAGTAGCTTACAGGATCTCTGGCCGGATTAAAAAAAGAGAGAAAAAAAGTGGAAACGAAAAACAGCTACCAAAAAGCGCTTGACCGCTGATTGTGGAGCTGGTATTATCCCAACCTGAATTGTCCGGCAATAAAATAGTTCGTAAGAATTAAGAAGTAACTTAACGAAACAACGATAGTAACACATTTTTGTGTATGACTTTGGGGATTTGTGTATCCTTTTTATGATTCTAATAGGAGATTGGTAGTATGAGAAGTTTGCAAAGCGACATTCCAGACAGCCAAACAGTTCCAACAAACGTTCGGGAAAAAGCGAACATCTACGAAGACGAAATAAACCTGGTAGATTATCTCAGAGTGCTCTGGAAACGTAAATACTTCGTTTTAATTGGCTCAGTTTTGCCGGCACTGCTTGTTGGCCTAATCCTTTTCTTCTCACCGAGAAACTACAAGGTAACCTATGTCTATGATGTAAAAGACCAGAGTGTCTATGATGTTAGAGAACGAAGCATCTATGATGTTAGAGAACGGAGCATCTATGATGTTAAAGAACGGAGCATCTACGATGTGAGCAATTGGAGTCTCAACGAAAAAAATTACAGGATGCTCCTCGACAAATTCTTCAGCAAAGAAAATATAGATAAGATTGTAAACAGATTGCGTGAAAACGGTCTCCACAGGTATGCTGAACAAATGACCAAGGCCAGCACAACAGAAGGCTTAAAGAAGTTTGTCGATTTTGAAGTTTCGCCGCCATATACGGATCTTACCAGCGCAAAAATAACAGACCCGGTTGAATTGGAACAGATTAGGCAATTAAGCGCTCAACTACTCAATATGACCGTAGTCGGCAGACCTAAAAATGATATTCCTAAGATATCTTTGGTGATAAGAGACAATCTTGAAAA
>JAUWBI010000050.1 GCA_030601745.1 Phycisphaerae bacterium | reverse complement strand
AGGAGAAACTGCCTGCTCTTGAGAAGCTGTCCTGCGCCGTGTTTGTTAATATAGCTGGTGAGACGATTGATGAATATGTGGCTGTGGCACAGCGGCTGGCATCTGAGAAAGCAATAGCAGGGTTTGAGTTGAATATCAGCTGTCCCAATGTTGAGCGTGGCGGGATTAGTTTCGGCACTGAGCCGGAGCAGGTGAAGGAGATTACTTCGGCAGTGAAAAAGGTCAGCGGTGAAAAGATTTTAATGGTCAAGCTGGCGCCTGCCGTTACGGACATTAGCGTGATTGCTCGTGCGGCGGTTGATGCCGGTGCGGATGCACTCAGTCTGGTAAATACGTTTACGGCGATGGTTATCGATGTTGAAACTCGCAAGCCGGTTCTGGCCAATAAGACGGGTGGATTGTCGGGGCCGGCAATAAAGCCGATAGCGGTTTATTTAGTTAATAAGGTTTATAATGAGGTTGCGAAAGGTTGCGGGATACCGATTCTGGGAATGGGGGGAATCAGGACCGCTTCGGACGCTATCGAATTTATTATTGCAGGGGCATCGGCGGTGGGTGTCGGGACGGCGAATTTTATTGAGCCGGGATGCGCGGTAAAAATAATCGAAGGCATAAGAAAATATTGTACTCGTAAAGAAATAGCAAATATCAAAGAATTAGTCGGCTCACTCGACCAGGATTTGACAGATTAAAGATTATTGCTAATATAATGTGAGGATGGGAATGAAAAGTCTACACATCGAAGTTACGCTTTCGGCTTTTCTGTGTACATCCTTTATGTTGAGTACAAGCTTAGCAACCGACAGACGAAATGCAATTGTGCTGAAAGCAGAGTCATTCAAACATTATGTCGATACATTCAACGAAAATGATGAGGAACTGTATGTTCAGCATATTCCCAATGAGAAGGCGTGGGAGTTTGTCGGCGCGAATATTCCGCTGTTCAAATGTCCCGATAAGGATTTCGAGCGGACGTACTACTTTAGGTGGTGGACGTACCGCAAACATATCAAGCTGACGCCGGATGGGTTTGTGATTACTGAGTTTCTGCCGAAAGTGCCCTGGTCGCGCAAACATAACACGATAAGTTGCCCGGCCGGTCATCACTTCTACGAAGGCCGATGGCTGCACAATCCGAAATACCTGAACGACTATGCGGTGTTCTGGTTTCGCAAGGGCGGCAATCCGCGACTGTACAGTTTTTGGGCTGCCGATGCAATGTGGGCGAGGTATTTGGTAACAGCGGATAAGCAACACGTTACCGACCTGCTTGCTGATTTGATCAACAACTACAAAGCGTGGGAGAAAACGAGACTTGAGCCGGATGGTTTGTTCTGGCAAATCGATGACCGCGACGGTATGGAGGTCTCCATAGGTGGGAGCGGGAAGCGTGCTACGATCAATTCCTATATGTACGGTGATGCCGTGGCTATCGCCAAGATCGCGGGGCTGTCAGGCAAGGGTGACATTGCCGAAAAGTATAAGGCTAAAGCAGAAAGAGTCAGGCAACTCGTTCTGGATAAACTCTGGGACGATAAGGCGAGGTTTTTCAAGACGCTTCCTCGCAAAGCAGAGAAGCTTGTTGATGTGCGCGAACTGCTTGGCTATGTGCCGTGGTACTTCAATCTTCCTGATGCGGGTTACGAAGAAGCGTGGAAGCAATTGATGGACCCGAAGGGGTTTTATGCGCCTTTCGGCCCGACTACTGCTGAGCAGCGTCATCCTCGATTTTCTATCTCCTATAAAGGCCATCAGTGCCAGTGGAACGGGCCGAGCTGGCCCTTTGCCACCACGCAAACCCTCATGGCTCTGGCCAACCTGCTGAACAACTACAAACAAAATACTATTAGTAAAAGCGACTACTTTGCAACGCTGAAAATCTATACAAAAAGTCACTACCTGAAGCGAGAGGACGGGCGGGTTGTCCCCTGGATTGATGAGAACCTCAATCCTTACACCGGTGACTGGATCGCGCGTACGCGCTTAAAGACGTGGAAAGACGGGACATGGGACCCGCGAAAAGGTGGCAGAGAACGCGGGAAGGATTATAATCATTCGAGCTATTGCGATTTGATAATTTCAGGCCTTGTCGGGCTGCGGCCGCGGCCGGATGATATCGTTGAGGTCAATCCGCTGGTTGGAGCTGATACGTGGGACTGGTTCTGTCTCGACAACGTGCTGTACCATAGCCGGATTATCACAATCCTATGGGATAAAACCGGCAAGAAATACAACAGGGGAAAGGGTCTGCGGGTGTTTGCAAATGGTAAAGAGATTGCACGGTCGGATGTTCTCGACCGTCTCACAGGAAAATATCATTGAAGGCATAAATGTATTGTGTTCGTAAAAAATAACAAATATCAAAGAATTGATTAACTCACTTTTGGAGAAAGAATGATGACCAGCAAGAAATATCGTTCTGACGAGGCCCTGCTTAAACTGCTTTCCGCAGCGATTGTATTTGTGTTGCTGTTGCTCGTGCCGGGGGCGGCGGCAGGACAAAAGCTCAGGTTGGACGAACAACCTGCTATCCCTGGTGAATGGGGGTATCGGCCCGCCGAGGGTGCGGTGTCTGCGGTCAATCCGCCAAGTTTTAGCTGGCGGCCACAAAAGGGATTGAGGTGGGAAATCGAGTGCGCCAGAGATACGACGTTCAAGAAGGTCGAATACCGCGCCAAAAATCTGAAATTTAATGTGCACTGTCCGCCCCGTGTTTTCAAGCCGGGGGCTCACGTGTGGTGGTACCGTGGCAAGGACAACAAGGGGCGTTATACGAGCTGGAGTCGACCTCGGACGTTTCGCATTGCGGAGGATGCTGTATCTATGCCGTTGCCGGCTCGCGAAGAACTGATTTCCCGAATACCAAAAAGCCATCCGCGGCTTTTTATTCGTCCTGAGAACCTCAAGCGGCTGCGGAAACTGGCACGGGGCGAAATGAAGGGCGCGTATGACAAACTCGTGAGAGAATGCGAGAGACTCCTGGCCAGGCCGCCTTCGACTAAGGAGCCGCCGAAATATCCGAAGGATATGGTACACGGCAGCGAGGCGTGGAGGAAAGTGTGGTGGGGTAACCGGACGTACACAATCAGGGCGATCAACGGTGCGGCAACGCTGGCCTTTACGCGGCTGCTTGGCGGTAAGGAGAGATACGGCGTCGAAGCCAAACGAATCCTGCTGGAATGCGCCAAGTGGGAGCCTAAGGGCAGTACAGGCTACCGTTATAATGATGAGGCGGGGATGCCCTACGCCTATTATTTCTCCCGCACGTATACGTTCGTCAATAACCTGCTTAGCGAGCAGGAGAAGAAAATCTGCCGAGGCGTGATGAAGATCAGAGGCGACGAGATGTACCAGCATCTTCGCCCGCGTCACCTGTGGCGGCCTTACGGAAGTCACGCGAACCGGGCGTGGCACTTTCTGGGCGAGGTTGGCATCGCCTTTCTGGGCGAAGTCGAGGGGGCCGAGGACTGGGTGTGGTTCGCCACGAATGTCTTTTTTAATGTGTATCCGGTCTGGAGCGACGACGACGGCGGCTGGCATGAGGGTATTAGCTACAGCCACAGCTATCTTGGCCGCTTCACCTGGTGGGCGGACGTGATGCGGGAGGCAATGGGCGTTGACGCTTACGATAAGCCGTTCTTTTCCAAGGCCGGCTACTACACGATGTACCTTATGCCGCCCGGCAAGGTAGGTGGAGGTTTTGGTGATGGCGCCTGGCGGAGGTCGGCTTCGCGCAATGTGTCACTAATGAGCCAGTTTGCGGCGCAGGGGCACAATGGGCACTGGCAATGGTACGTCGAGCAGATGGGCGGCTCGAAAGAGACGAGCGGCTATATCGGCTTCATTCGCGGCACTTTGCCGAAGGTGGAGTCCGAGCCGCCCGATGAACTGCCTGCGTCGAGACTCTTCAGCGGTACCGGACAGGCATATCTGAATACGACGTTGAAGGATGCAAGAGAGGACGTGCAAGTCATCTTCAAGTCGAGTCCCTTCGGGACCCAGTCTCACGGGAATGAGGCGAACAATTCGTTTATACTCTGGGCGTACGGGCAGCGACTGCTGGTCCGAAGCGGGCACTACGACCTGTATGGAAGCGACCACCACCGCAATTGGGTGTGGAGCACGCGCTCGGTCAACAATATCACGGTCAACGGCCGGGGGCAGGGGAAGCGTACCGCAAAGGCGCAGGGCAAAATCGTTGGTTTCAAGACCACTGCATCAATGGACATCGTTGTTGGGGAGGCGGGGCAGGCCTATGAGGATGCGCTCGAGCGTTTCACCCGTGCCATCATTTTTGTCAAGCCGGAACTGGTTGTCGTTTATGACCGCCTGGAGGCCAAAGAACCCTCGACGTTTGAATACTGGCTTCACGCCATCAAAAAAATTGACGTGGAGGATCAGCACAACATCCGAGTCCGAAACGATGACGTGGTTTGTGATATTAATTTTCTAACGCCTTCGGGATTGAATTTCGTTCAAACCGACGAATATGACCCGAATCCACGCCCTCATATCAAGATGCGCGAGTGGCATCTTACCGGGACGACGCCGGAGAAAAGCAAGCGCATTGAGTTTGTGACGCTTTATCGCCCGCATCGAATCAAGGACCGGGTGCCAAATGAGGCCGGTCTGGAGCGAATTAAGGGCGGTTATGCGCTGAAGGTGAAACTTTCCGATGGTGAGTTCGCGGCCCTTCTTCCCACCGACGACCGTGCCACTCTGAGGGCGCACGGCCTGAAAAGCAAAGGGGCAATCAAAGGCCGGCTGAAGCGAGTCGGCAAGCCAGCCGAAATACTCGGGCTCGATGAGTAACTGGAGGAGGAGAAGCCGGCTTGACGTTTTCGCGAGATTCGGGTATGTTTATATTGATTTATGGTGGCAAGCCCCCATAGATGGATCCGCTGCTTCGATTTTGCGAAGCCCCTCGGTTTGCTTCGCAAGAAGCAGAGGGGCAAGCAAAACGGCGGGTCTGAGAAATTCTGGTTAAAATTTATTGCTTGTAAAAAGGTGAAGGCCATAAAGAAAATCAGCCGGCGAAGGTTTTTGAAAAAGGCCACAGGTGTTGGCTTAGGGGCAATGGGACTCCCGTATATTATTCCCTCGTCCGCCCTGGGTAAAGCCGGAACCGCTGCTGCGAGCCCCGCCCCTGCGGCAGGGGTCGGGGCGAGTAATCGTGTCGTAATAGGCTGCATCGGGGTGGGACCGAGAGGACGGCTGAATACACGTGGACTGATGCATTATGGGGCACAGGTGGTCGCGGTTTGCGACGTCGATGCCGAGGCACGCGCACTGGCCAAGAAGGAAGTGGAAGACCACTATGCCGGCAAGCAAGGGCGAGCCCCGCCCCTCGGAGGGGCTGGGCGAGAGAAGTACACAGGATGCGCAACCTACAATGATTTCCGTGACCTGCTTGCCCGCGATGATATCGATGCTGTGATGATAGCAACGCCGGACCACTGGCACGTTCCCATCGCCATTTCAGCCGTGAAGGCGGGCAAGGACATCTATGTCGAAAAACCGCTGGGGGTAACGATTGCCGAGGGCCAGGCGTTAAGGGATGCCGTGCGCCGGTATGGCGTGGTCTTTATGCACGGGACCGAACAACGGTCGTTCAGCCAGTTTCGATTCGCGTGCGAATTGGTTCGTAATAAGCGGATAGGCGAACTTCAGACAATCAAAGTTGCCTGCCCGGGCGGCCAACAGACGGGCGTGTATCCACCTATGCCGGTGCCAAAGGGACTCGACTGGGACATGTGGCTCGGACCAGCTCCGTGGGTACCGTACACGAGGGCGCGACTTCGCCCGGGCCCCAATCAAGGTTGGTACTTCATCTCCGACTATGCTTCGAGCGGTTTCGTGGCCGGCTGGGGCATCCACCATATTGATATGGCCCAATGGGCTCTTGATGCGGACCACAGCGGTCCGGTCAAGATTGACGGACAAGGGGTGTTCCCGAAAAATGGTCTCTGGGATACGGCCCTGACCTGGAATATCGATTATACGTATGCCAATGGTGTGCGGGTGAACTTCACGGACAATAGCAAGAACCGTCAGGGCGTTCGCTTCGAGGGAACCGAGGGCTGGATTCACGTTACGCGCAGCTCAATCGAGGCAGAGCCAAAGTCGTTGCTGCGCTCGGTCATCGGTCCAGACGAGATTCATCTGTATAAGTGCGACAGCGATGACGGGAGTTTTGTCGAGTGCGTCAAGACGCGGTCGGAGACCTGTTCGCCCATTGAGGCCGCCCACCGGTCCACGACGGTCTGTTACTTAGGTTACATCTCGATTGTGCTCGGTCGCGAGCTGCGATGGGACCCCGATACGGAGCGATTTGTCAACGACGAGCAGGCCAACAGAATGCTGTCACGGTCGATGCGCAGCCCATGGCATTTGTAAAAAACCAATGAGCTTTTAATAAAGACTCTTGAGGAGGTGGCAGAGCAAGATGGCCAAGGATATGGAACAACTGTACGCCGAACGGCTGAAGCGCTACGTTACCGCAATGCGGAACGAGAAACCGGATAAGATTCCGATTCGTCCATTTGTTGCCGAGTTCACGGCCAAGTACGCCGGGTACACCTGCCAGGAGGTAACCCACGATTTCGAGAAGGCGTTTGCGGCTGCGCGCAAGTGTGCAGCGGATTTCGACTGGGACGCCGTGGTCGGCAATATGGTTTACGTTTGGACGGGACTGACGCAGGCCATCGGGACGAAGTACTACGCAGTTCCGGGAATCGATATATCACCCGATACCGGTTTTCAGTACCTTGAGCCGCCGGAAGAAAAGGCGTTTATGAAGCCGGACGAATACGACCAGCTTATCGAGGACCCGACCGGGTTTCTGTTCAACGTCTGGCTTCCGCGTATCTCGGCCGACGTCAGTGCGATGGGCGAGCCGACCTCGTACCGCAACAACCTGTCCTTTTTGAAGGGCGGGATGGCGATGCTGAACTACTTCAATGCGTTCGGGAAGCAGAACGCGCTGCTGCGGTCCGAGTCGGGGACAGTCTCAGCTATTTCCGGGATTCTCAAGGCACCGTTCGACATTATCGCCGACAAACTGCGGGGGTATATCGGGCTCACGATGGATTTGTTCGAGCGGCCGGACAAGGTGCTCGCCGCCTGCGAGGCCCTGATGCCGCACCTGTTACACGTGGCCCTTTCCGGCGCGGACCCCGACAAGAACGTGCCCATCGGGTTCTGGATGCATCGCGGATGCGTGCCCTTCATCTCGCAGAAACATTTCGATAAGCTCTACTGGCCGACACTCAAGCCAATCATCGAGGAAATCTGGGCGAAGGGACATCAGGTTTTATTTTATGCTGAGGGCAATTGGAATGCGCATTTGAATGTGTTTGCCGAGCTGCCGGAGAAAGCAATCGTTTATCACGTTGATATGGCTGATATTTTCGAGGTGCACAAGGCGATTGGACACAAGTTCTGCATCAGCGGCGGCATTCCGAATTTTCTGTTAAGCTACGGCACAGCGGACGAGGTGCGCGAGTGCTGTAAGAAGGTAATTGACGGTGTGGCCCGCGACGGCGGCTACATTATGGACGCCAGCGCTATTGTCCAGGATGACGCCAAAGTTGAAAACATTAAGGCGATGACAGATTTTACCCGTGAATATGGAGTGTACTAATGCCTGAACAAAAGAAACCAAAGAGAAAGCCGGGTGTTTGTGTTCCCTGGGAGGAAAAGCTAAAGGAGCTGCCTAAGATTTCTGGAGACGAAGAGCTCGTGCGGAAAGTTTGGGAAGACATCGACGCATTAGGCTACGTGTATATCTGGCAGTGCCTGCTGTCGTTCTGAGAAGCGAGCTAACAATTGGAGATTGTGCTATGGAAGAACGAGCGGTTATCACTCGCCGCAGGTTTATGAAAAAAGCTGCCGGTGTCGCCGGGGGCGTGATAGCACTGCCGTATATTGTTTCTTCGTCGGCATTGGGTAAGGCCGGCAGTGTTGCTGCGAGTAATCGGATTACATTAGGATTTATCGGCGTCGGCAGTCACGGTACGGGAGTCAACTTAAAGAACTTTCTGGGCAATTCAGATGCCCAAGCTGTCGCCGTCTGCGATGTCGATACCAATAATCGGAACAAAGCCCGTGATATAGTAAACCAAAAGTATGGTAATCAGGATTGTGCCGCTTACAATGATTTCCGGGAGATTATCGCACGGGATGATATCGACGCGGTGATGATTTCGACGCCTGACCACTGGCATGCTCCAATTTCGATAGCTGCGGCTAAAACGGGCAAAGATGTAGAGTGCGAAAAGCCAACATTGACTGTCCAGGAAGGCCGCGTTCTCTGCGAAACGATGAAACGTTACGGCCGTGTTTTTCAATGGTCCACGGAAGACCGGGCAGTATACGAGTATCACCGTATGTGTGAGCTGGTCCGCAACGGTCGGATAGGGAAGGTCCATACAATTCGGGTGGAGCTGCCGAGCGGGCCACACAACCCGGGCAATCCGAAGCCAATGCCGGTGCCGCCGGGTTTAGATTATGAGATGTGGTTAGGGCCGGCCCCGTGGGCGCCGTATACGAAGGACCGCATACATTGGAACTTTCGCTGGATTCTGGATTACTCGGGCGGACAGTTGACGGATTGGGGGGCCCATCTGCTCGACGGTGCACAATGGGGAAATAACAGCGAACATACAGGCCCGGTGGAAGTCGAGGGAAAGGGTGTGTTCTGCAAAGAAGGACTTTACGATACGGCGAAAGAGTATAGAATCGAGTACAAATATGACAACGGCGTTAAGCTGATTGTTACGTCCGGTACGCCCAGCCTTAGATTCGAGGGGACCGAGGGATGGGTCGGCAACCGCGGCTGGAGGGCGCCATTGCAGGCGAATCCTAAATCCATCCTGGATTCGGTCATTGGCCCCAATGAAGTTCATCTCTACACCTGCCGTGCCGGTGAGCAGCGTAATTTCCTTGATTGCGTGAAATCGCGTAAGGAGTGCTATTTTCCGCCGGAAATAGGTCAACGATGTTTTACAATCGCCCACATCGGCAATATTTCTATGCTGTTGGGGCGAAAACTGAGATGGGACCCGGAGAAAGAGCTGTTTGTCGATGATGAGCAGGCGAATAGAATGCTGTCACGGTCGATGCGCAGCCCGTGGCACTTGTGAAATGATTATTGATAAATGATAAACGATTATTGGAAAAGGAGGAATTATGAAAGTTCGAGGCAAAGAGATTTTGGCGACTTTGTTGTTTGCTGGGATTTTAGGCTTGCTGGCGACGGGAAGCGCCGGTGCCAAGGTTTACTTAGTAGGCGGTGATTTTTCCCAGTGGCGGGGCAATACCGGGCAATGGGAAATTGTCGGCGATACCTTTACAAATCCCAAGAACGAGAAACTGCTTGACAATAAGCCGGGGACGGGAGTTATTGTGAATGGGCCGACAGGGAGAACAAGGAATATACTAAGCAAGGCGGAATTCGGTGATGTCAGGGCACATATCGAGTTTATGGTTCCAAAGGGGTCCAACTCCGGTGTGTATTTCATGGGGCGCTACGAGATTCAGGTGTTCGATAGCTGGGGAGCGGGCGAGCCGAAGCACTCCGACTGCGGCGGTATCTACCAGCGCTGGGACAATAACAGAAACCCCAAGGGCTATGAAGGTCATCCGCCGCGGGTCAACGCTTCGCGAGCACCGGGGCAGTGGCAAACGTTCGATGTTATCTTCCGGGCTCCGCGTTTTGACAAGAGTGGACGAAAAATTGCCAACGCCAGATTTGAAAAGGTTGTCCACAATGGTATTGCGGTCCATGAAGATGTTGAGCTTATCGGGCCAACGCGGGCCAGTACATATAACGATGAAAAACCCTTCGGGCCGCTTATGCTGCAGGGCGACCACGGGCCGGTGGCATACCGCAATATCCGGATTGCCCCGGCGAGTGCAAATCCGTTCTTTGCGATGGATACCGGCATAAAAGATGCCAAACATGCAAGCGCAAAAGAGCAGGTCGAGATGGTCAAGGAACTGGGATATGCCGGGATTGGTTATACGGAACGTAACGGATTAGCTGAAATGCTCGAAGAGCTGGACAAGAACGGACTGAGACTTTTTACAGTCTATCTCGGCGTAAACATTGACCCCGGTCAGCAGAAGTATGACCCGAAACTGAAAGAAGCAATAAACACATTAAAGGGGCGCAACACGATACTCTGGCTTTACGTGATAAGCAAAAAGCACAAGCCGTCTTCACCCGAAGGCGATTCGCGTGCGGTGGAAATCATTCGAGAGATTGCAGATATGGCGGCTGAAGCCAGGGTGCGAGTAGCACTGTACCCGCACCATAGATTCTGGGTCGAGCAAGTGGAAGATGCGGTGCGAGTGACGAAAAAAGTGAATAGGAAAAACGTGGGAGTAACCTTCAATCTATGTCATTGGCTAATGGTCAACGATGAGGAAAATATGAAATCACTGATAGAGTCGACGATGCCCTACCTGTTCGTGGTAACCATCAATGGCGCGGATAGTGGAGGAAAGGACTGGAAACAGTTGATTCAGACTCTGGACCGCGGCTCGTTTGACACTTATAAGTTTATGAAAACGCTCAAGGAACTGGGGTATATCGGTCCTGTAGGGCTGCAGGGATATGGGATAAAGGGCGATGCGTATGAGAACCTGGAGCGTTCAATGAATGCCTGGCGTCAACTCTCGAAACAGTTAAAAAAAGACGATATCTGATACAATAATCTATGGAAACCCTTAAGTTATTATGCGATTATTTTCCGATGGCGGTTTTTACCGGCAAGTGCCTGGTTTTTATAAGCGAGGACTGGCGTGTTGAGCTGACCGAGCATAAAGACAGCGATTTCAGCAAGCCGGAAGCTGAGCCATCCATTATACGAGTTAGAATCTTCAAGAAGGCATTGAACGGCGATTTTGTCCCCGGCCATTACGAAGATTTTCAGCTTGCGTCGCTGGGTGAGCTTGCCGAGCAGATTGAAAAGTATGTTCAATTGGCGATTGGCAAGAATATTAGGGAGGATCCTATTTAGTGGGCCCAAACACAAAAAAACTAAGACCGAAGACTTGGTTCTTTTCTCTTGCATAAGCAGCAACGGTTCCAACTAATGGCTAATCTGACGATTCAAGAAGTTGATGAGGGTGTGATTTTTACGGCAAAGGTTGTGCCCGGCAGTAACAGGACGGCTGTTTGCGGCTTGCTCGATGAGATGCTGAAGATTAAGGTTTCGGCGGCACCTGAGAGAGGAAAAGCTAATCAGTGCCTTATTGAGCTATTGGCGAAACAACTTGGTGTGAAAAAGAATGCTGTTAGCATAATCTCCGGCAAAACCAAACCAATCAAGCGCGTGCAGGTTTTGGGCATCTCGGCTGAGACGCTATTGAAGAAACTGAATTTGAATAAACGGGGTTCCGGTTAATGACTGACAAATCGTCCCTGCTCTCACAAAGCCATACTACCGACGAGACTTCACTCAGATATATGCTGAAGCTGGCGGCACCAATGGTGGTTACAACCATATCGTTCACCATTATGCAGTTCGTGGACAGGTTTATGGTTTCACGGTTGGGGACGGAGGCGCTGGCGGCGATTTTGCCGGCCGGGCTTGTCAGTTTCCTACCCAGCGGCTTTGCGATAGGCGCTATGGCAAGTCTGAACACGTTTGTAAGTCAGAGTCTCGGCAGAGGCGACAAGAAGGACTGCTCGAATTATTTCTGGCAAGCGATATATATGGGATTTGCATATTTTGTTGTGGTGGTGGTGATAATGTGGCCGGCAGCACCGTGGATATTCAAAATGATGGGGCAGCCTGCGGGGGTGGCCGAGATGGAAGTGATATATTTTCGAATTATGCTTTACGCTCATGTGCTGGCGGTCATCAATTGGTCAGGCAACCAATTCTTTATGGGTATACATCGACCGATTATTACAATGTGCGCATCGTTATGCGGCCAGGTGGTCAATGTAGCAGCTAACTATGTATTGATTTTCGGCAAGCTGGGTTTTCCGCCGATGGGGATTGCAGGTGCAGGCTGGGGGACATTTATTGGGATAGCTGTTGCAGCCGTTATAAATATGGCTGTGTTCTTGAGTAGTGGTATGAACACGGCCTTTAAGACCAGGAGAACGGCAAATATCGATTTCTCAAAGATGTATGATTTGCTGAAAGTGGGGCTTCCTGCAGGATTTGGACTGATGGTGAATGTGGCATTCTGGGGGATGATTTTGTTTGGGCTGGTCGGGCGATTCGGCACAGAGGCGCTGGCTGCGACAAGTGCGGTACTTTCGTACACAAGTATCTCGGTTATGCCGGTTGTGGGTATAGCGGCTGCCCTATCAGCAGCGCTCGGCAAGACAATAGGACAGGGCCGAAAAGACCTGGCAGTTAAGCAGACGAGTGCGTGTTTAAGGGTTGCACTGGTTTATATGGGATTGGTCGGGGTTTGCTTTCTTGTGTTCAGAAATAACCTGATGGCTTTTTGGTCTTCTGACGCCAAGGTAATCAAGATGGGAGCAAATATTCTGATTTGTGCGGCAGTGTATCAGGTTTTTCACGCTGCAAGGATTATTTACGGCGGGTCTCTGCGTGGAGCAGGTGATACGGTTTGGCCGGCTATCGCCTCGGCGGTGGGAGCAGCGTTGATATTAGGACTGGGTGGTTTGCTTTTACCAAAGCTTTTCCCCTCTCTCGGATACATAGGGCCGTGGATTGCCGCAACATTTAGTATCATTGTCGTTGGATTAGCTAACCGCTGGCGGTTTAAGAGCAACAGATGGATGAACATAGATTTGTTTAAGCGCCGCGCAGTTGGTGTGCCGGTCGAGATTGAGACAGCCGCTGAGTAGCATGCCGTATAGCCTATTGCGTTTAGTCAGCACCACACACCTTCAGTGTACACCAGTTATACAATTGACCTTTACAACCCGAACTGAGTGAGGGCAAAGGTTAGTCCGAAAGCGTTCGCAAGCGGATGTTGCGAATGGCACCGGCTGTTTGCCATGTTGAAATACCCAGCGGTTGCGAAAGGTCCACCTCCGGTCGGACGTCGATTATTCTTCCGGTCGTCACTGCATCTACAAGCTTTTCGTCGTCGAGCCAGGCTTGAATCTTGCCGGGCGTGACGCGCAGGCGGACCCGGTACCATTTGGCGGTCTCGAACGAGACGATTTGCGTGGTCTCGTTGTTGTAGGCGTCATAGTAATCGAGGTTGGACAGGCCGCAGACCTCACCGCCCCAGCCGCCGAGGATTAGCGAGCACGAGTTGGCATCGACGGGAAAGGTCAGCCCGCAGAAGAAGTCGCTCCCGGCGACCCGCATTGCTTCAAGGGTGATTTCATAGTTCATTCGGACGACCGGGCCGGCCCAGGTGACGCCGGTCATATCGTTGCCCATTTCGAGGAAGATACTGCCGTCTTTGACGTAGACATTACCCTGGCCGCCGAAGTCGGTGATTTTCCACTGCCCCAACGCCCTGCCGTCGAAGAGACTGGTTTCGACCGGTTGCAGCTTCCCCGCTACGTCTGATTCATTCGGCTCATTCGGCGGCGTGGGTCGGCCTGAGTCACGACAGGCGCCCAGCACAAGAACGAACAGCAATAAAATTGTGTACAGCGTATTGCGTAATGCACGACGAAATAAGGTATCTGTGATAATTTTCTTTTTCCGGCTCATTACATTACTCCAGCCATAATAAAATTACATTGAACAAAGTAACCTCAGAAACTGAATTATACAACAGTTATTTGCTCAAAAAAACTCAATTTTTGCAGCAGAAATTTATTGATAAAATCCGACGCGATAGATATAATTGACTTAGAGTAGTCCAGGAGGCATTGATGGGCCCAAAATACGAAATTGGGGGGGGATTAAAAAGGAGGAAGATATGGAACGCAGCAGCCAAGTCCGAAATTTCGGACGCCATGTCAAATTGCGCCACTTAATAATCCTTGCTTTTTCAGTCTCGCTGCTTTTGTGCCCTGCCAGGTTATGGGCAGAGCCCGTGAGTGTGAGAAAAGCTGAAAAGGCAGTGAGAGGTTGGCTAAAGGCCGATGTGCAACCTCTCGGAACGGGCCTTGGTCAGCAAATTATGAGCGTTGAGACCTTCTCAGATGACGACGGACAAACAACTTACTATGTAGTCTATTTGCAGCCATCAGGATTTGTGATTGTTCCAGGCGATGACCGAGTGGAACCGATTATATGCTTCGCCCCAGTGGGCAGGTATGACCCGTCGGATGACAATCCGTTGGGCGCGCTGGTCAGCCGGGACGTGCCAGGCCGTATTGCTGCGGTTCGAGCTTTACAGGCAGCCGCAGGTACCGCCACACAGAAAAAAGGCCGGAACAATAAGGAAACGGCTCTTCAAAAAGCTTCTCTTAAAGCTCAAACCAAATGGAGCGACCTACAGAGATATGACAATATGGTGGGAACACTTGGTATGTCCGGCATTTCGGAGGTCTGGGTTGCGCCGTTTGTGCTAAGCACCTGGGACCAGACAACGGTCGATAATATCAGCCCAGAATACGGAGGAATAAGCTGCTATAACTATTACACACCGCCCTTCACCACACCGAACGGCGACCCCTACAACTATCCCATCGGTTGTGTCGCCGCCGCGATGGCACAGTTGATGCGATTTCATCAATATCCCACCGCCGGAGTCGATCCGCTATGGTTTCAGATTGAGGTAGATGGTGGGGCGCCGCAGTGGCAATCATTGCGAGGCGGCGATGGGGCCGGAGGCCCTTACGTTTGGAGCGCTATGGTGCTGCAGCCCGATAACGGCATTACCGACCCTCAGCGACAGGCCATAGGGGCTTTGTGTTTCGATGCCGGTGTTTCAGTCAGTATGAGTTACAGATCGTCCGGCTCAAGTGCCTCACTCAAGGACGCTGTGCTTCAGTTAGAGGATACGTTTAACTACAGCAATTCCATTTATGGGAGCTACCCTACAATCGGAGCCGGGCTAAACGGGATGGTCAACCCGAACCTGGATGCCAGCTGTCCCGTTGCTTTCAGTGTTAGGAGAACAGGCGGCGGACATGTCCTTATTTGCGATGGATACGGCTACAACGCCTCGACTCTGTATCACCACCTTAATATGGGCTGGAGCGGTAGCTACAATGCGTGGTATAACCTCCCGTATATCGACGCATATTACACCTATGACACTGTAGATGGCTGCGCATACAACGTCTTTACCTCCGGTTCGGGCGAGATAATCAGCGGGCGAACCGTCGACCTGGCGGGATTTGCTATAAGCGGTGTAAGCATCACAGCAAGCGGCGGCGGTACGTATTACGCAACCACCAACGACCAGGGCATCTACGCATTAGTGAATGTCCCGTCAAATACGAGCTTTACAGTAAGCGCAAGCAAACCTCCCCACGCCTTCACAAGCCGATACACTTCAACAGGACAATCTTTGGACTGGTCAAGCACTTCCGGCAATGTCTGGGGTGTGGATTTCGTTTCTCAAAACGCAACTCCACCGACTGCAAACAGCCAAAGTGTTTCAGCCTTTTCAGGCACCGCCGAGACGATTACTCTAAACGCCAGTGATGAAGGTGAACCCGACCTCCCCGGACAACTGACTTATATAATAACATCGCTACCATCACACGGCAGACTAACAGACCCCGCCGCCACCGGGATAACAACCGTACCCTACACACTCGTGAATAATGGTAACATCGTCGACTACCGGCCCTGCTCATATTTCACAGGCCAGGACTCCTTCGACTTTAAGGCAAACGACGGTGGAACACCTCCACAAGGCGGCGACTCAGAACCCGCTACCGTCACCATCGACGTAAACAATGTTATATACACCACCTTCGAACCACAGACAAACCTGTACGCCGACTGGCCGTTGGGCACTTACTACCACGACAGCCGAACACAGGTCATATACCTCGCCGGCGACATAGGAGACGCTAAAACAATAACCGACCTGGCACTGGATGTTTACCAGGTGCCGGGACAGAACCTTAACTACTGGACAATCCGAATGAAGCATACCAGCCGAAGTTATTATTCAAGCCCTCCTTACTTCGAGACGGTTGGCTGGACAACCGTTTACCAGAACAACGAATCAATAAGCTCGACAGGATGGCGGAACTTTCATTTCCAGAACGTCTTCGAATATAATGGCACCGACAATTTGTTGATAGATTTCAGCCACAATAATAGCTATTACACTACATACGGTTACTGTATGGTTTCAGATACAGGTAGTGACCGTGTGAGGGGAGCAAGTGCCGACAGCACACATGGCGACCCGCTGAATTGGTCTGATTCCTATAACCCAGGATTATGGTGGACTACAGGTGTACCGAACCTAAAATTAATCTCGACGGTTCCGGCCCAGCCAATTACGGGAGATTTCGAGTCGGATTGCGATGTGGACTTTTACGATTTTGGCATTTTTGCTTCGGCCTGGCTGAGCGGCCCGAGCGATGGCAATTGGAATCCGGACTGCGATATCTATGAGACATCTGAACCCGTCATCGATATACAGGACCTTGCCGTATTTGTGGGGAACTGGCTGACGATCGTTGAATAGGTGTTTGTTGCAAATCTAATCTGAAATAAAAGGACTGTGAACCTTACGCTCGTGGACTTTCCCACACCCATTCTTACAAAATTCCCCACTTTAATGTCGCTGGAAACGTTTTTGTTGATTATAAGTGTGTTTTGGCACAAAATCTCAGGGCAAGCTAATTTGAAACCGGCAAAAAGCCGACAAAATCTTTAGTTAAATACGACTGGACGGCTATGAAAAAGGTTTTCTTGCTAATTGTTTGCGTATTGCTTTTTACGGCGGGGGTATCTCCCGGCCGGGACGAGCCTCTGGCTAATGAGGGCAAGAGGGGTCTGTACGCAAGGTCGATTGAACGAGTCCTGCGATTAAAGGCCGAGGAAGTTGATTTAGCTACCGCTGCTTTGATTATCTCGGAGCAGTGGAGTGACATCGTGCACGGGCGAAGGTATCTGTCAAGATTGGATGATATGGCATTGGAAATTCGCGAAAGACTCAAAAGCAAAAGGTTGAAGACAAACTATAAAGCGGTTGCGGTGATAAACAAGTACCTGTTTGATGAGCTGGGGTTTAAATCGATTTCAGAGGCAAGTGACCCGAACGATTTGTTTTTACACTGTGTGCTGGATAGAAAACGAGGGCATTGCCTGAGTCTTTCAATTCTTTATCTTTCACTCGGCGAACGGCTTGGTCTGCCTTTATACGGGGTGGTTGTGCCGGAACATTTCTTCGTTAGATACGATGATGGACGAGTGCGGTTCAATATTGAGACAACAAGCAAAGGTGGATACGCTCCTGATGAACACTACATAAATAAATTCAAGGTCCCCAAAAACACTCGCAACAGTATTTATATGTTGAACCTCAATAAGATTCAGACGCTGGGCTGTTTTTTCAATAATCTGGGGAATAGCTACGATGATATCGGCGATGCCGAACATGCTTTGACGGCACTTAAAAGAGCTGTGGAGATAAATCCATCATTGTCTGAGTCCCGGACGAATCTGGGCAACGTTTACCTGAAAAAAGGTCAGGTAGAGGATGCGATATACGAATACCGGAGGGCTCTGAAAATCAATCCAGGCGATGCCAAGACGCATAACAACCTTGGGAATGCATACACTAAACGAGGCTGGTTGAACGATGCGATTTCACAGTACTGCCTGTCACTTAAGCTGGACCCGAATTTCACAGATGCATATAAAAATCTGGCTATAGCTTACTGCCAACGGAAAATGTTTGGGCAGGCGATAGCGCAATTGAAACAGGCAATCGTTTTGGAGCCGAAAGACGCTTTTCTGTACAACCAATTCGGTGATGTTTATAGCCAGATGGGCGATTATAAAAAAGCGATATTACAACATAAAAAGGCCTTGAAGATTAAACGGAATTTTGCCGAGGCGCATTACGGCCTGGGTATCTGCTACAACAAATTGGGTTTGGTTGACAAGGAAATTCGAGCATACAAAAAGGCGCTGGCTGTTAAGCCCAATATGCCGGCTGCTCTGGTAAATCTGGGGAATGCGTATTTCGGGAAGGAGCAGTATGATGCAGCTATTGAACATTATAAGAAGGCTGTTCGGATAAAGCCCGATGACGGTACGATTCATTATAATCTTGGAGCGGCGTATTCCAACAAGGAGAATTATAAAGAGGCGGTGGCCGAGTATCTGAGGGCGGTTGAGATTGAGCCGAAAATGGGCGATGCGCATAACGGCCTTGCCTTTGGATTTTACAAGTTAAAAAAGTATGATTTGGCCTGGAAGCACATAAAAATCGCTGAGCAATCAGGCGCTGAGATTGACAAAAAGCTGCTCAGTGCCATCAAAAAGAAAGTGCACTAAAATAAGCTACGGGCAAGAACCCGGGGCCAAACCCTCTGAGCCGGATTACGAAGCGGTATCAGTTACGAGACAAAAGCTGCTGCAAATCTTAATAAAATCCCTCCATCGCAATTGATTTATAAAATAACCCCGGTAAAATTGTGTCTGTAAACCTCTAAATATAGGTGATTGTTTCGTGTTCAGTAACGGGACAGTTGGTCTTTGGGCAATTGAATTCGGTTTATTAACATTTTTGAGGAGCAGATTGATATGTTTGAGCGGGTAAACAAAATGCCGTTAATGGGGGAAAAGGCGGGAGATATTGCAGGTGTTAAAGCGGTAATGTTTGCGTGTGCGATGCTGTTGGGATTAGTTGGTGCTGCTGGGTTTACGAGCGCGGCACAGGCGGCGAAAAAGGTCAAGCCCATCCGACTGCATCCGGACAACCCCCACTACTTCCTGTGGCGCGGCAAGCCGACGGTGCTGATAACCTCCGGTGAGCACTACGGGGCAGTGCTCAATCGGGCGTTCGATTACAAGAAGTACCTCAAGACGCTCCAGTCGTACGGTTTTAACCTGACGCGCACATTCAGCGGGGCATACTGCGAGCCGGCTGGGGCATTTAAGATTAAGAACAACACATTGGCGCCGGCGAAGGGTCGGCTGATATGCCCGTGGGCCCGCAGTAACACACCCGGCTACGCCAACGGAGGCAATAAATTTGACCTGACGAAGTGGGACGCCGCCTACTTCAAACGCCTGCGCAGCTTTGCTGCCGAGGCGAGCAAACGCGGCGTTGTGGTCGAGCTGGTACTGTTCTGCCCCTTCTACAAAGATGATATGTGGAAACTCAGCCCGATGAATGCCGCTAACAACGTTAACGGCATCGGCAAAATGAAACGCACCGAGGCTTATACGCTGAAACATCCCCGTTTGCTGGCTGTGCAGGATGCAATGGTACGCAAGATAGTCGAGGAGCTAAAGGGCTTCGACAACGTCTATTATGAAATCTGCAACGAGCCGTACTTCGGCGGCGTAACGCTCGAGTGGCAAAGTCATATCGCTGAGACCATCGTCAAGGCGGAGGCAAAGTTCAAAGCAAAGCACCTGATAGCCCAGAATATCGCTAACAAGTCCAAGAAAATAGTCAAGCCGAATCCTCATGTGTCGATTTTCAACTTCCATTACGCCAAACCGCCAAAGGCCGTGACCGAGAACTATGGTTTGAACAAAGTCATCGGCGACAATGAAACGGGCTTTGCCGCCAGCGAGCCGAAGCCATATCGGCTCGAAGGTTGGGATTTCATTATAGCAGGGGGAGGTGTGTATAACAACCTTGACTACTCATTCACGGTCGGTCACGAAGACGGGACGGCGAAAATCAATGCGCCGGGCGGCGGCGGAGCGGTGCTGCATAAGCAATTGGAGATTCTCAAGGATTTCATTAACAGCTTCGACTTCATCAGGATGAAGCCGAACAATTCAGTCATCAAAGGCGGAGTGCCTGAGAAAGCGACCGCCCGCGCTCTTGTCCAGGTGGGCCGGGCTTACGCCATTTACATTAACGGCGGCAGTAAAGCAAACCTGGCGGTGGAGCTGCCCGGCGGGACTTACAAGGCAGAATGGGTGAACACGAAAACGGGAAACGTTGATAAGAAGGAGAGGTTTCGGCACGCTGGCGGTAATCGGACATTGCATTCACCGAAGTATAGCAACGACATTGCTTTGCGAATTCGGCATGTGCCGAAAGGCAAGTGACCAAATAGCGTAACGGAGCTGTTATCTTAACATAAAATGGAAATAAAGCAGCTTTCAACACCATCCGAACAATTGCCCGACCAGGAAAAAATCGTTTCCTGGATTGTCGAGCTGACGGGGCAACCTCAGACGTCGGTGCGGTCCCGGCTGCGTGAGGAGTTCGATAATCCCGGCACCAACGTGGCCCGTGCGTTTCGCGAAACGGGCCTTGAGCCTTATGTATGGAACGACGGACTGGCACGATTCTATGAGCAGACCGATGCCTTTCTGTACGAACTGGTTATCTGGAACCGCAACAAGCTCAAGCGGCGGATGCGCCGCTGGGTGGCGAAGCATCTGGCCAACAGCGAAAAGCGAACACTGGACGTTTTGAGTATCGGTGACGGCCTGGGCTTCGATTCGGCGTACCTTGCCCGGGTGGGCCACCGCGTAACGTATTTCGAGGTGCCGGGCTATACGGAATCCTTTGCGCGAAAGGTCTTTGCCGAGTGCGGGCAGGATGTAACCGTGCTGACCGATGAGAGTGGCATACCCCTGGGCGCGTACGACGCGGTGGTGTGCCTCGACGTGCTTGAACACGTTCCCGACCCGCCCAGGTTTGTTGAGGTGATTGCGGGTTACCTGCGTCCGGGCGGCCGACTTATCGTGCACGCACCTTTCTATATGATTCACCCCAGCAACCCCACGCATTTGAAAGCAAACCGTCGGTACAGCGGCAGCCTGTCGCTCTACGAAAAGTATAATCTCAGACTTGTTGACGGCGAGCCGGGATGGAATCCAATTGTGCTCCAAAAGGCGGGCAGCGGTTCGGCGAGCCGTTTGCGGTTTACGCCGAAGCTTTTGGGCCTGAGACTTACCGGCTGTTATCTGGCCCTTGGTCGCTTTTCGACGCTGCCATTCTGGTGGGTGGATTTCTATCGCCGCAAACATAACCGATGGTTCGAGGAGTAGCAGGTCGGCGGAGCCATCCCCAAGCTGCGCTTGAGGCTGCCACCCAGCCGGTTTCTGCATTTTTGAGGCCTGAACAGGGGCAAAAAGACATTATAAGATTACTGTGTGGGTGGTAATGGTATTGGAAAAAGAACGTTGATAAAACAAGATGGCTGGATTATTCTATTGTAGGTTGGCGAAGTGAGTTTGGTAGAAATGAGAAAGTGTCACATTGCGTTCTAAGGAGCGGAGCAAATGTATGAGTTTTGGGTTCTTCTAATTGTGCTGGCTGTTGGCTGTATTTTGAGCGGGCCGATTGCGTTAATCATCAGCATTATTGCGTTGAATAAGTCGAAAGGGATGTATCGTGAGCCGCCGAAGAGGGTGGAGAGAGTGGTGCCGGAGAGGGTAGAGAGAGTAGTAAAAGCCGAAGAGGCTGCAAGGCCGGCGCCGGTACCCGAAAAGCTGGTTGAGGTAACCAAAGAGGAGCGGCCGGCAGAGGTGGTCAGGGCGGCAGGAGTTAAAGAGGAGGAAAAGGTGGGGGTAGTTAAGAAGGCCGGGACATTTGAGGAGCGGATCGGGACGAAGTGGATTCTTATTGCCGGCGTGATTGCGGTGTTTGTGGGAGTGGGCTTTTTCCTTAAGTATGCTTACGACAATGAGTGGATAGGCCCGCTGGGCAGAGTGGTTATAGCTGCTTTTGGAGGCCTTGTTGCGCTGGTGATAGGTGAGGTAACGCGTCGACGCGGTTACAGCATTGTGGCTAAAGGTGTAACCGCGTTGGGGTTCGCGATATTGTATGCGGCGGTTTTTTCGGCTTATCGATTTTACGAATTGATTGAGCCGACACAGGCCTTCGTTCTTGCAATATTCGTTACAGCGGCGGCGATGCTTTGCGCGGTAGCTCTGAACGAGCTTGTGGTTGCGTTTTTATCTTTGCTTGGCGGGTTTTTGACGCCGGTGATAGTCTCGACGGGTGAGAATCTACCGATGCCTTTGTTCACTTATGTTTTGATTTTAGGCGTTGGCGCGATGCTGTGTTCGTATTACCGGAAATGGCGAGCGGTAAATTTGCTTGCGTTTGTGGGGACATTTGTACTGTACACGGCTTGGTTTGAAAAGTTCTATCGGCCGGAGATGGTGAAAGGAGTTGAGGGTGTCCTTGAGCAGATGCCCAGGCAGATGCCCATTGCCTTAGGTTGGCTTGGGGCGTTTTTCGGAGTTTACCTTGTGCTGCCGATGCTTTACGAACTGGTAAAAAAGGTCAAGGCTCACAAGGAAGATGTGCTGCTCGTGCTGGCGAATGCGGCAGTTGTGTTTTATTACCTGTGGACTATCCTGGTTAAAGAATACCGGGAAGAATACCGGGTAGAGCTTACTTTTTGCGCTCTCGGATTGTGCGCGGCGCATCTGGTTATGATGGCGGTAGTAGCCAGGCGGTGCAAAGAGGACGTGAATCTGCGGGTTGCGCTGCTGGCGATTGGGCTGTTTTTCCTGACGATTGCTGTGCCGCTTTATCTGGAAATGCATGCGCAAGCAATAGCAATGGCCTGGGCGGCAGAAGGCGTTATATTGATGGTAATCGGGCTTCGGTATCGCAGTGTCTGGACGCAGATTGGAGGAGTTGTTGCGCTTTTGCTAAGTTTCGGGCAGTTGGTGGAGCATCTGCCGATGCATACGGGGGCATTCCGCCTGGTATTTAACCCTGCGTTCGGGACGTGGTGTTTTGTTGCCGGTGCGCTGCTCGTGTGTTATTTGGCTTACAGGATGAATTCAACATTAGCAGAGGATTCGCGCAGGTTGATTGCGGGGATTTTGTATGGAGCGGCGTTGCTTCTGTTGATGGCGGCGGTAATAATGGAGTGGTGGTGGCATTGTGATTACAATTTAGTAAATATAGTAGCCAGTCCGCGTAATTACTTCTTGAAAGGAATGGTAACGATATTTGCGGTGTTCCCGCTGCTGCTTGTTATTCGGCCGATCTGTCCGCGGGGGATGGTGTGCAAGGTTCTGGCAACGATTTTAGCGGTGGTGGGGTCGATTTTTACAATGGTGGTGTTTAGCAAGTTTTACAAGAGCAGCTTCCAGATTTTTGCGAATGTGGAATTTGGGAGAGTTGTTATATTCGTTGCGGCACTTTTCGCAGTTAGCTGGCTGCTCAGGATGGAACGTGAAAAGGGTGAGTACGGTCGAAGGTTCGCAACAGCGTTTGCGCTGATGGGGATATTCGTGCTGTGGGTGCTGCTGACGGAAGAAATACATCTTTACTGGTATTGCCGGGACCGGTTCGCGGAAGCGATTGATGACTGGGAGTTTAAGTCGCGTATGTATATTTCGATAATGTGGGCGGTCTATGGAGCGCTTTTGATGACGGTGGGGTTCTGGCGGAAGAGCAGAATGTTACGGTATATTGCGCTGGGATTGTTTGCTTTGCTGTTGGCGAAAGTATTTATCTGGGATACGAGGACAGTGAAAAGTGTGTATCGGATTGCGGCGTTTCTGGCGACGGGAGTTACGCTGGTGGGAGTGTCTTATCTTTATCAATTTTTGAAGAAGAAAGGTTTTTTCGAGGCAATGTTAACAGAGAAAAATGTAGATAAGTGATCGTGAGGTTTAAGATGGCAAAGTCAAGAATTTTGGCCATAGTTGTGCTGCTGGTGGGGATGGTAAGCAGCGTTTTTGCGCTTGAACTGGCCGGGTGGAAATATCGGGCTGAGGTAACTATTGAGGATGGTACCAGCGAGTACTGCAGTTTGACACTTACACCTGGTATTTACGATGCAGCGAGACTCGACTTGGCAGACATTCGGCTTGTGGATGCCGGCGATGAGCAGGTTCCGTACGTGCTGGCCAAGCCAAAGGATATTACGGAGAGGCACAGGTATAAGCCGGTGGTAATAAACCGCTCAACAAGTGCGGACAGGGCGGCTATGGTGACGCTGGACTTCACCAAGCAAGTAGTGAAGAATTCCCTCGAGGTAGAAACAAGGGGGAACAACTTCAGGCGGGCCGTTAAGGTCGAAGGTTCCAATGACAATATCGAGTTCTTTACATTAGTCGAGCGGGCGTATGTTTTTGCAATTAGCTACGACAGGCGATTTGAGCAGGTTGATTTGCCGACAAATGATTACCGTTATTTGAGGATTAGTGTTTTGCCGATGGCGGAGGGGGAGAAAAGTCCGGTCATAAACGAAGTGAGGGCGTTTAAGACTGAGAGGGAGCTTGCAAAGCGTCAGCCGGTGGAGATGATACACGTAGAGCACAGCGAGGATGAAAAAAGCAGTTCGAGTATTTACGTGTATGACCTTGCATATCGTCGTCTGCCGGTAAGCGAAATTGAACTCGATGTCGCTGATGATTCGTTTTACAGGTATGTTACGCTCGAAGGCAGAGATGCGGCCACGCGGAAGGTCAAACTTGATAGTGAAGATAACAGGCAGCGGTTCAGGGAGGTCGAGGTAAGATGGGAAAGAATAATCAGTGACACGATTTACAGATATACCACGGCAGACGGGAAAAAGTGGGAAAAGCTGGTTTTGCGCCTTCCTTCGGAAGGGCGCGTTTACAGGTATCTAAAGATTACTGTCAAGAATTATGATGATAAGCCAGTTACGGTAAGGTCGGCATCGGCGAAGATGATAACGCACAAGATAGTGTTTGCGGCTGAGGGTAATACCGCAGCTACACTTTATGTCGGCTCGGAATCGGCGAGGCCGCCGCGGTATGACCTTAAGCGGAGACTGAATAATCCGCTGCAGGTCAAAGCGAGGGTGGCCAAGCTGGGTAACATCACCGACAATCCGCTATTTGGACAATTTGAGGAGAAGCCTGTTGCCTGGACGGAAAAGCATAAGGTTCTGCTGTTGATAATTATGGTGGCAATGGTGCTGGTACTGGGCGGGTTCATATTGAAATCGTTCAAATCCATTCGAAGCGAAGAGGTCCAAAATTAACCGCCTGCGGGAGATTGGCCCGAATCCTGAGGAATTTGTTAGAAGCGGATTAACAAAATTGGGACTAAAATTATCGTGATTTAGCGGGAAATAGGGTTTTTTTGGGTGCTTAAGAGAGGTGGTCTGAGGGTTTTGGGTAAGAGAGAAATTGGCTTTGAATTGGGTTTGTTTTTTTGGACTGCGAAAATGTCATTTCTTTCATAATCCTTTGTTAATATTGAATTTACGCTCATTTGAGCATCCAGCAAATTGGGTTTGATTGGGTTTGTATTGGGTTTGTATTGGGTTTGTTTTCACCAAGTGTCCAATTGGCAATATTTTCATAAGCCACTGTTATTAAAGAGGTTACATTCACTTGACTTTTTTGGAAATTGGCTTTGTTTTGCATAAAAGGGTCGATTTGTAGAGAATCCTCTACAGTTGTAGAGATGCCACTAAGGCACAAAGGCACAAAGAATATAGACACGAATTGACACGAATTTTTTAGACGCAGATTGCGCAGATTACACTGATTTTGTTTTTGCCAGCTTGGTGTTCTCGGCAAACTCTGTTCTGAAAGCGAGCTTTTGCCGCAGAGACTTGCCTTCGTCCACAAGGCCATCGAAACGGCCTTTTTCAAAAGCCAGCTAAAAACGGTTCTTGTTAGCCATAAATAACTCAATAAGCATAAATTACACCCCATTAGATAACACTTCGCTATCTCACGGGGTAAACGAATTTTCGTAACTATATTCATAACCTTGTTTTAGCGTACTTTTACCTTTTCACGTTGAACTTATTTTGGCGTGTATCTGCTGATACGAAAACGTGCGGTTCTCCGCTATATCTGGCGCCTACTGGCAAACATGGGGGTATTTTAACAGAAATTCAAACAAAAGTCAAGAAGAAAATTGGCCACAGATTTCACTGATAAACTATGAAACCGGAGCCTCCCGTATGGGTTATAATACGGGCTCGTCCCGCCCCTGCGGCAGAGGCGGGGCTCGTTAGACGGCCCAAAGTTTTACGTGGTCGTTAAGAAACGCCACAAT
>JAUWBI010000074.1 GCA_030601745.1 Phycisphaerae bacterium | reverse complement strand
GCAGTACGGCTTTACCAGCTCGACGCTTATTCGCCAGGTGGCCTCTCTGGGCGGCGACCTCTCAAATTTGATTCCGAAAAACGTCTATAACCGTTTGCAGCAGCGCTTTGGCAAGCTTAAAAATCATAAGTGAAAAATTTGTCTGCAGGTGAGCAGAACTTTTGGTAGTTGTCGTTGGTAGATTGGAGTCTTGTTTTGTTTTCGGTTAGTGTCGAAACGCACTTTTGGGCATCGCATCAGTTGACCCGGCCGGACGGCTCAAAAGAACGTCTGCACCGTCATAACTGGTCGGTTACCGCTGATGTCAGCGCAGAGGCGCTTAACAGTATGGGCCTTGTTATGGACTTTCGCCGACTCAAAGCAATGGTCGATAATATCGTGGCTGAAGGGGTTCCCACCCCCGCCTTCGCGGGGACAAGTTTACCCCTGCGAAAGCAGGGGCAAGAAGATGGCAAGATAGGGTTCCAGCTTGATAATACGGCGCTGGACAGAGTCGATTATCTTCAGCGGAACAACACATCGGCCGAGAACGTCGCCAGATACATATACGAAAAACTTGAGCCGAAACTGCCCCAGGGCGTCAAACTTGAAGCCGTCAGGGTTGTTGAGGAGCCGGGCTGTTCGGCAAAATTCGCCAGGGAACCCGATAAATAGACAAATCATCCTGCAGTGGTTTTTCAAATTTGACGATATTTTCAGAGAGGCCCCGGCCCCGCACCAAAATGCAGCACAGCGAAATGTTTTTTGGGTGCGGGGTCAGCAGGATTCTGGTATAATATATACGAAGGTATGATATGCAATGTCAGATTTGTAACAAAAACGACGCTACTATTCACCTGACTGAGATTACCGACGGGGTGCGCAGCGAGATGCACATTTGCGAGCATTGCGCCCAGGAGCAGGGCATAATGGTGAAGAGCCAGATTCCTATAAATGAGCTGCTCAGCAGCCTGCTTGCCGTCCAGCCAACAGACGATGAGCTGTTCGGCCCTTCGGAGAAGGAGGTCTCGTGTCCGTACTGCGGCTTTACGCTGGAACAATTCCGCAAAGAGGCGGTCCTGGGCTGTCCCTATGATTACGAGATTTTTGAGAAATCGCTTCCGTTACTTATCGAAAAAGCCCACAACGGCAAAACAACCCACTGCGGCAAGGTCCCCTCAAAAACACCAAAGGACTCAAGAAAGCAAATAGAGCTCTTAAATCTGCGTCAACAACTGGATACTGCCGTGAAAAGCGAAGATTACGAGCTGGCGGCTAAATTGCGGGACAAAATAAAGAAGTGTGAAACGTGAAGCGAAATACGAAATATGCTTCACGAGATACGAAAATATGAAGCTGACCGATATAAGTAGTGACATAAACGAATGGTTTGACGGCTCCGGGCCGCTGGCCGATATCGTTATATCCTCACGGATTCGTCTGGCCAGGAACCTGGCAGGGCACAAATTCCTGAGCCGCTGCTCAACCGCTGAAAAGTCCGATATACTCAAAAAGCTAAGAGATGTTCTGATGTCGCTGGACCTTGGCGACAAAATCTTCTATATCAGCGTGGACAAGGCACCTGTTCTGAACAGGCATTTCCTGGTGGAACGGCATCTTATCAGCCGGCATCACGCCTTCGGCAAGGGCCCGCGAGGCGTTGTTATCGCCCAGCGGGAATTTTTCACCGCTATGATTAACGAAGAGGACCATCTGCGAATCCAGCTGCTAAAAGGCGGGCTGCAGCTATCTCAATGTGCCGAGCAGATAAACCATATCGACGATATGATAGAGCAAAAGGTGGATTATGCCTTCAGCCCTCGCTATGGTTACCTGACGGCCTGCCCAACCAATCTGGGCACGGCAATTCGGGTCTCGGTAATGCTGCATCTTCCGGCGTTGAAGATGACCGGCCAAATAGAGAAGTTCTTGAATACCACAAGGGATATGGGCCTGGCGGTGCGGGGTCTTTTCGGGGAAGGCAGCGATGCCGCAGGCGATTTCTACCAGATATCCAATCAGGTAACGCTCGGTATCTCAGAGTCGGATATCATCTCGCAATTTGAAAACGTTATCATCCCCGAAATTGTCGAATATGAAAATGCAGCCAGGAATCAGCTGCTCTCAAAGGAGAGCGACGTTCTTGACGACAAAATTTCTCGGGCGATGGCACTGTTGCGAAACGCCCATTTGATAAGCTCGCAGGAGGCGTTGTTCCTGCTAAGCCATCTGCGATTAGGGCTGAATATGCACGAGCATATGGGGGCTTCGACTCCTGCAATAGATACGCTTTGCAGGCTCATCCGGCAGGGCAGCGACGCAGATAAACGTCAGGGCCTTTCCATTGCGACCATAAACCGGCTGTTTATGCTGACTCTGCCGGCCCATCTGCAGTTAAACTATGGAAAACCGCTGGACCCCACTCACAGAGACGCACTTCGAGCTAAAATCATCCGCTCAGCCCTGAACCAGGATAAGTAGAGGGGGCAGGTTATCAGGGTATCAGGGTATCAGGGTATCAGGGTATCAGGCGACCTGATAGCCTCATTGTACGCCGGCCAAAGCTGCCAAAATGGCACAATGTACGGACAATTGGAAAATTAAAAACGGTAGTTAAAAAACCTAACTTCTTGAAATGCAAGAGGTTAAATGGCGTGAGCCGGCTCAGCCCCCCAACTGGCACGCTTTTTGCGTATTCAGACCTTCGGAACTTTTTATATACTGACCCCGCACCAAAACGACGTGAGCCGAAGCTCTTTTGGTGCGGGACAATAAAGCGAAAGGAATTTAATTATGGCTAAAATTATTGGAATAGATTTGGGGACGACAAATTCGGTGGTTGCCGTAATGGAAGGTTCATCGCCGAAGGTTTTAATCAACTCTTCCGGCTCCCGACTGACCCCTTCAGTGGTCGGCTTTACGGACAAGGGCGAGAGACTTATCGGCCAGATTGCACGCCATCAGCAGGTAACCAATCCGGAAAACACGGTATTCTCAATCAAGCGTTTTATGGGCCGACGCCACAATGAGGTCTCATCGGAAGAAAAGATAGTGCCCTACAAAATCACCGGCGCCGCAGAGGAATTGGTCAAGGTCGGTGTCCGCGGCAAGGAATACACCCCGCCTGAAATCTCGGCGATGATTCTGCAGGATTTGAAAAACACCGCCGAGGATTATCTGGGCGAAAAAGTCACCAATGCCGTTATTACCGTGCCGGCCTACTTCAACGACTCGCAGCGCCAGGCAACCAAGGACGCCGGCAAAATTGCGGGGCTCGAGGTCGAGCGAATTATCAATGAGCCGACCGCCGCAGCACTTGCCTACGGACTTGAGAGGAAAAAGAACGAAAAGATTGCGGTCTTTGACTTCGGCGGCGGAACCTTCGACATATCGATTCTCGACCTCGGCGACGACGTCGTCGAGGTCCTCAGTACCAACGGCGATACGCACCTCGGCGGCGACGACCTCGACGAGGCGCTGATAGATTATCTGGCTGACGAGTTCAAGAAGACCGAAGGCATCGACCTGCGCGATGACCCGATGGCCCATCAACGCCTGAGAGAGGCGGCCGAAAAGGCCAAATGCGAGCTGAGCTCCCAGCTTGAAACAACGGTCAATCTGCCGTTTATCACAGCCGACGCCTCAGGGCCGAAGCATCTGCAGATTACCATCACCCGCAGCAAGTTTGAATCGCTCGCTGAGCCGATTCTGGAAAGGTTAAAGGGTCCCTGCCACACGGCTCTGGAAGACAAGAAACTTTCCGCAAGCGATATCACCGAGGTCCTGCTTGTGGGCGGCTCGACAAGGATTCCGAAGGTCCAGGAGATTGTCAAAGACATCTTCGGCAAAGAGCCGAACAAGAGTATCAACCCCGATGAGGTCGTTGCGCTGGGCGCAGCCATTCAAGGGGCGGTGCTGGCTGGTGACGCGGGCGTAAAGGACATTTTGCTTTTGGACGTAACGCCGCTTTCGCTGGGCGTTGAGACATTAGGCGGCGTCAGGACAAAACTTATTGAGCGCAACACCACCATCCCAACCAGCAGAAAAGAAATCTTCTCGACCGCTGCGGATGGTCAGACTACGGTTGACATCCATGTTCTGCAGGGCGAGAGGGAATTTGCCAGGGACAACCGCACGCTCGGCAGATTCCAGCTTACCGATGTTCCGCCGGCCCCCCGAGGCATTCCGCAAATTGAGGTGGCATTTGATATTGACGCTAACGGCATTTTGAACGTATCGGCCAAGGACCTCGGTACAGGCAAGCAGCAGTCCATTGAGATTAAATCCAGCTCAGGGCTAAACGAAGAAGAGATTGAGAAGATGACCAAGGAGGCCGAGGCCCACGCTGAGGAAGATAAGAAAAAAAGAGAGGTTGTTGATTTGAAGAACCAGGCCGACCAGTTGATTTATTCAACGGAAAAAACGCTCAAAGAACACGGCGACAAGGTCTCTGCCGAGACTCGCGGCAAAATCGAAAGTGCAGTCAACAACCTCAAAGAAGCTATAAAAGGTGACAATGCCGATGCGATAAAGAAGACCATTGAAAACCTCGGAACCGCCAGCCAGGAATTGGGCAAGGTGCTTTACGAAGAGGCGGCCAAAAAGCAGGCGGCTTCAGCTCCGTCCGGCGGTGAGCAGACACCGCCGCCACCTGAAGGCGAGGTTAAAAGAAAAGGCGACGATGATGTAATCGACGCCAAGTTTGAAGCCAAAGACAAATAAAAAACCGAATAACAGATGGTTTTTGACTCCTTAAAAAGAGCACAAGCAAACCAAGGGCTTGTGCTTTTTTATTTGTGCGCCTATTTTCCTATACAGAAGCGGGAAAATATTCTTTCCAGAATCTCGTCATCGATTCGCCCGGCGGAGTCGATATCGGAAATGGCCTGGTAAGCGGCCCGCAGCATCATCGCCGTAACCTCATCGTTGCCGGCTTTCAATTCGTTGATGGATTCACCGACGTTCTCAATCGCCTCGGTGACGGCCTGCTTATGCCGAGCGGTAAGTGCCACTCCGTATTTCGTATCTCGTATCTCGTATCTCGTATTACGCTTGGTGCTACCGACCGCCAGTTCAATGATTTTTTGGTCGATTATATCCTTCAACTGCTCTATACCTGTGCCCTCATTTGCATTTGTTAGGATAAAATCGGCGCTGAACAATTCAGCTAATTCAGCAAGGCGCCCGGCGAGCATATCTTCTGAGAGTAAATCCGATTTCGTTGCTACCGGTATCAGGGCTTTTGGCTCTATGAGTTTGCGTATCGCTATATCTTCGCTCCATTCCGACCGAGCCTTTTTTGAGACATCAACGCAAAGCACAACCACCAAAGCTTTTCGCAGCGATTCAATGGCCGCCTGCTGTGCCAATTTGTCGAGGATATTGTTCGGCGCACGTGTCAATCCTGCACAATCGAACAGCACACACCTGCAATGGGCCAATGTCAGCAGTCCGTTCAGGACATCCCTGGTGGTTCTGCGCTTGTGCGAGACGATGCTTCTTGCCTTGCCGAGCAGTTTGTTGAGCAGACTGCTTTTGCCGGCATTGGGGGCACCTGCGATTCCCACCGCCGGCAAATCAATTACCGATTCATAGCTGATAGAAGCCGAGAGCAGCTGCTCAAGCTCTACCTTTATCTCGGCAAGTGCTCGAACCGCCTCTGCCCGAGTTATAAATTCGATATCCTCGCCACTAAAATCCATCCCTGCTTCGATTAAGCTAAGACAATCCATCATCGCCGAGCGCACTTTTGCCGTGGTCTCGGCCAATCGCCCGCTAAGAAGTTTCTCGGCGGCGTCCAACTGAAACTTATTGCTGCTTACGACAACTTCATTCACGGCCTCGGCCTGGGCCAAATCGATTTTGCCGTTGAGATATGCCCGAGCGGTAAATTCGCCGGGCCCGGCCATTCGAAGTCCTTGGCCCAGCAAATCGCGCATTATCGCCTCAGTAACACTTGCGTTTGTATGGATGTGAATTTCGGCAACGTCGTCGCCGGTATAGGAATAGGGGGACAAAAACAGGTACAGCTTCGCATCGATTCTTAGCTCGTGGTCGATGGCAATAGCGCCGGCTATAAGGACGCTGGTTTGTTTCGGAATTGGCGAGCAAAAAATCTTCTCACAAGTATCGATTGTGTCGGGCCCGGTTATGCGAACAATCGCCCTTTGCCCCGTGGCAGGAGAGCTGACCGCTACGATAGTGTCGCTTAAATCATACATCCGACATTAGAAGTGTCTAAAGTGAACTAAAGTGCCTAAAGTGAGCTAAAGTTAAAAAACAAATAACTTTAGGCACTCCAAACTTTAGGCACTTTTATATTTTGTAGAACGGCTTGGGTTTTTTCTTTTTGACTTTTCCGCCGGTTTTACTCGTTACCGCAACAAGGCCCTTTGATTCGGCCTGTTCTTTTTCGCGAATGTGTTTGCGTATGACATGCTGCTCAAAAACCCCGGCAAAGGTACTTGCCATGATATACAGATTCACTCCCGAGGGGGCGTTGTATAACATCAACGGGAACAGCAGCGGCAACATAATCATCATCATTTTCTGCTGTTGTGCCATCTGCGGGTTAGTGGCTGCCGCCGCCTGCTTGGGCATCAGTTTCTGCTGTAGATAAAATGCCACGCCCATCAAAAGCGGCAGCAAGTTTAGCGACTTTATCTTCCAGCCCAACAGCGGTACGGTTACCGTAGCAAATCTAACCAGAGCATCCGGGACTGAAAGGTCGGTAATCCAGAACGGCAAAAACGGCGCACCTCGCAGTTCAATGCTGGCGTATATGGCACTCCACAAAGCAATCCAGATAGGCATCTGCACCATCATTGGCAGAAAACCCATAATCGGCGAGGCACCCTGCTCCCTGTAAAGAGCCATCATCTGCTTGTTCATTTCAGCCTTGTTGTTTGCGTATTTTTTCTTTATCTCCTCGACCTTCGGGGCAAGTTTGCTGAATTTGCTCATCGAGACCTGGCTCTTTTTGGTAATCGGATGCATACAGAGGCGCATCAGGAACACTAATATGATAATAACCACGCCGTAATTGGCTACAAAGCCGTACATCCACTTCATCAACGCCAGTATCCCGAAAGCCAATGGGCTGATAATGCTCGCCGGGCAGCAGCACCCCATAAAATCTATCGTCTGGACAAAACCCAGCTTTCGATACAGCTCGATTTTATCGAAGAGACTCTTATCCTTCGGGCCCACATAAAGCTGGAAGTTATACGTTTTTGCACTGTTGGCCTGGCCGGTAGGCGCCAGGGTGCTTGATGCAATTTTCAAATCCACTCCGATGGTTTCATCGCCGCTATCGCCGCGCTCATCTCCATCGGGATTGTAGAACCACCCTTTCTTATCTTTCACCCAATTACAGGAATCTTTACCCTCATCCGGCACAGGTCTCAATATGGCAGCGAAATATTTATTTGTCGTTGCCGCCCACAAAAAATGATATCCTCGTTCATGGCTTATCCGCAGATGCTTTTCTGCCTCTTCTCTTTGCTCCTTGCTTTGCGCCTGCCGGTATTTGAGCGTAGAATTCTTCAAGCCCAATTTTCTACTCAGAAACGAAGTTTGAATTCCCTTTCGAGACGAGACTATCTCTGCCTCGGATGTCAGGAAACCACCCACGACCTTTCTCATATCGCCCCTGATACCCTCTCTACCGATTCCGATTGGCCCGGTCAAATTGAAACACACTTCTTGTTCGATGCCGGACAGATTTTCCACGGTTAGTTTACATTCCAAAAGATAGCTGCCGGGGAAAACCTTATAAGTCTTAATCAATTTGAAAACCGGCTCACCAGTATCCTTAACTTTAATGACAACTTCAAACCGAGCTGTTTGGGAGCCGTCATAGTCTTTTTCAACAACGAAGCTTTTCCAGTCCAGGTCTTGCAGACGCAACTCAAGCTTCTGCTGAACAAGAGCATCATTTTGAAACCCCTTGTTTGCCATCGACAAAATCTCACTACCATCGACCTGGCGTACGGGCGAAAGGATTACCAACGGCTGGGGGTCTTTATAATCACGGTCGTCGAACCCGTTATCATTTCCGTTGCTAAAGGTAGCTTTTCTGATAGCTGCACCTTTAGAGCTTAACTCCAACTGAAACTTAAAGCCGATATCAGGGTCTTCCGTTTCGGGATCGGCTGCGCCGAGAGTAACGGTTCGGGGCGGGCCGCCAACTGCTTCAAAAGTGAGAGAATCAGCCGCTTCCAGGCGTTCATTTTTCCCGGCAGGCGCTCCTGCGGTCTCGTCCCGCCCCTCGGAGGGGCGGGGCTCGCCCTTTTCATCAGCCATTGTCTTTTGCAGCAGGATACAGGATTGTCCGGCGGTCCCTTTGTCATTCCCGCGAAAGCGGGAACCCAAACCGGATTCGGCGACAAGCCAGCCGCAAAAAACGACAAAGCTAACTACAACCAAAACCAAAACAATCTTAAAGTTCATTCCCAATTCTCAATTCTCAATTCTTAATTCTTTATCTTCCGTCCCGCAGCCGCTCTGCGTGGAAGCTGTCCAATTGCTCGATTGCCGTTATCTTTCTGATGGTGGTTTCAAAATCGTATTCCACGCGGACGAAGTGCACCTCGTTTTCATTCACATATACATAGCTTGCCCGGCTGTCTTTGTCCCTCGGCTGGCCGACAGAGCCGATATTGATAATTGCCTTCTCGTCATCGATAATTGGATAAACATTGTTCAGCTCATTGGGCAGATAGAAGTCCGGCTCATCAAGAAATACGCCTGGCATATGCGTATGGCCCACAAAGCAGATATGCTTGACCCGCTCGAACAGAAGCCGAACCTTTAGCGGATTGGTGTAAACATCGTCGGGAAAGATGTACTCATTGACCGGCCTTCTGGGCGAAGCGTGAACAAAATCTATTATCGCTGCGTTTGTTCCCAGTTTTGTTTCGAGCGTTTGCCGCATCGGAAGCTCACCCAGAAAGCCCCAGCGTCTGTCCCGGACCTCTTTTCCCTCTTCTGTTTCCAGAACTTCGCGGGTCCAGAAGCTTGCCTGCTCCGCCGCATAGTTGAAATTTGTCGGCTCATAAAAGGCCGCGTAATCGTGATTTCCCAGAACGCACCATTCCGTCTTCTCTATAATCAGGTCAAGACATTCGCCGGGGTCCGGCCCGTAGCCGATCACGTCGCCCAGGCAATAAATCGTCTTTATGCCCCGCTTTTCGATATCAGCCAGAACTGCGGTCAGGGCCTCCAGGTTCGAATGTATATCGCTTATAACCGCAAACATACGCCATTTTCAATTGACTATTGACTATTTGTTATTTATTATTTTCAATTATCAATTATCAATAGTCAATAGTCAATAAGAATATGAGATGCGATATGATAGATATGACTCTTCTTGAAACTCGCGGGCTGGTAAAGAAGTATTCCGGCAGGGCTGTGGTCAACCAGGTATCCATTACGATTGGTCGGCACACTATTGTTGGGCTTCTGGGCCGAAACGGTGCCGGCAAAACCACCTCCTTTAGAATGATTATGGGTATGATTACCCCCGACAGCGGTGCGGTGGTTTTTGGAGGCCGCGATATTACGAAGCTGCCGATGTACAAACGGGCCCGGCTGGGTATCGGCTATCTCTCACAGGAGCCGAGCATCTTTCAGCGCCTCAGCGTCAGGGACAACCTCTATGCCATCCTGGAAACGATGTCTATCACAAAAGCCGAGCGCAACCGCAAGGCCGATATGCTCATTGAGAATTTTGCACTGAGCGAGGTCGCCGGCAGCCAGGGCAGATTCCTGTCCGGCGGTGAGCGAAGGAAACTTGAAATCGCCCGTGCTATGGTAACGGACCCCTCATTGATTCTTCTGGACGAGCCTTTTAGCGGCGTTGACCCTATTGCCGTCGAAGACCTGCAGCGCGAAATCCGCCGACTTGTTGCCTCCGGCGTCAGTATTCTCATTACCGACCATAATGTCGAGAGGACGCTCGAGGTGGTCGATAGGGCGTATATAATCGACCACGGCAAGGTGATAGGGGCCGGCGAGCCGGCAGAGATCGTCCGCAACGAGACCGTCAGAAAACACTACCTCGGCAGTATATTCGACGGCGACGAATTCGACGATAGATAAGGCGTGAAGCAAAATACGAGATACGAAAAATGACAGACGTTGAAAAATGTCGGATAATGCACTATCCAGCCGAAGTTTTGGCTAAGCCCGCCGAGCCGGTTGAGAAAATCGACGACAATATCCGTCGGCTGGTAGAGAAAATGACCGATATTATGCTGAAAAGCAAAGGCATCGGGCTGGCAGCACCACAGGTGGGCGTGCCGCTGCGGCTCTTTATCATATCGCTCGATGGAAAGAAAGAGAGCGTCAAAGTCTATATAAACCCAACTGTTACGCCCATCTCTGAGAAAGCAGGAACCCCGCTTGGCTCAACAGACGAAGGTTGCCTGTCGGTCCCGGGTGTTTTCACCAAAATCCGAAGATATAAAAAATGCACAGTTACCGCCACCGGCCTGGACGGCAATGAATTTACCGGAGAAGCTGAAGGGCTTTTCGCAAGAGTCCTGCAGCACGAATACGACCATATCCAGGGAATGACTATCGCCGACCGTATGGGCTCGACCGCTAAAATCGCACATCGAAGACAGCTCAAAAAACTTGCAGAACAGCACAAAAAAACTTAAAGATAAATTAGGCCATAAAAAGTAAGAGAGGCATAGCCGCGGGACGGAACCCTTTGGGTAGCCTCTCATCGTAATTCTATTTTATGTACGTATAAAGTGTAACACATGTTTCGGCAAAGTCAAGAAAAATCTGAATCGAAATTTGGAATTTTATAGAGATTTTTAGATAAACTGACCTTCTACCATTAAATAGGGCGTTCTTTAATTTGACCATTAAAGTCGGCTTATAAACCTTATTTTCATTCAGGAAGACTAATGAAGATAGTGTATCTCGGCAGTGGTGAATTCGGTATCGAGTCTCTAAATGCTTTAGCTGGCTCAGGCCACAGTCTGCAATTTATCGTAACGCAGCCATCGCACCCGGCCGGCAGAGGTAGAAAGCCGAGGCCGACACCGGTAGCCCGCTGGGCAAATACCCACTCGACCCCTTTTATTGAAACAGAGGACGTAAACACACCGCAGGTTATCGAGAAGGTAGCCCATTATGAGCCGGACTTAATTGTGGTAATTGCATTCGGCCGGAAAATCGGAAATGAGTTGATAAATCTGCCCCCGTTCTTGCTTTCGCAAGAAAGCACGGGGGCTATAAATGTCCACGCCTCACTGCTTCCGAAATACCGCGGGGCCGCACCGGTAAACTGGGCGATAATCAACGGCGAAAAACAAACCGGCATCAGTATAATTACCTTAGCTGAAAAAATGGACGCCGGCAAAATCCTCGCCCAGGAAAAAACCGATATACTGGAAAATGAAACGGCTGGCGAATTGCACGACAGATTGGCGCAAATGGCGGCACCTTTGTTGTTGGAGACAATAGACAAAATCGCTGACGGCACAGCCGTCTATATTGAGCAGGACCACTCCAGGGCCACACTGGCACCGAAACTGAAAAAATCCGACGGCTTTATCGACTTTAATGCCCCGGCCAGCTCTCTTCGAAGAAAAATACTTGGGTTTTGGCCCTGGCCCGGTGCTTCAGCGACCTACACCTCTAAGAAAACCAGCAAATCCATACGTGTAACCATCGCAATGGCCGAAGTAATAGGGGCCTCAAACCCGACAGACCTGCCGGCTGGAACGCTCGATGAAAACCTGAATGTAATCTGCGGTCAAGACGCCTTGAAGATTACAAAAATCAAGCCGACCGGCTCCCGGCTTATGGACTTCAAAGATTTCGTTAACGGCCGGCAAACTCGCCCCGGAGATTTATTTATGAAGATAGAGCAATAAAATGACCGGCCGAAGTTCAAAAACTGCACGCGAAATTGCAACGGCTGCATTAAACCAGTTCGACCCAAAACACAATTACGCCGGCCCAATCCTGAACAAACTACTGGACAAAACTAAAGAAAGACAGCGAGCCACCGACCTTGTCTTCGGGACGATAAGAAACCAAACCGCCATTGATATGGTGATAGCTAAATTCGCCGATTGCCCCGTCGAAAGGATATCGCCCAAACTGCTCAACATCATCCGGATTGCCTCTTTCGAGCTTATCTATAGCCCACAAACCGGCGAGCATGCAATCGTCAACGAAGCGGTCGAGAGTGCCAAAGCCGTCGCTGGCAAAAAGCAGACCGGCTTTGTAAATGCAGTCCTGCGTCAAATCGCAAGGCACATACAAAACCGCCAGATTCCACTATCGCAAGCCGATGCCAAAAGGACACTTCCCCAATCACCTGCAACCGGCTGCGAACTCGATACGGATATTTTGCCGGACCCAAAAGCGTCACCGGCCAAGTATTTCAGTACCGCCTTTTCGCTGCCCAGATGGCTCATAACCGATTGGCTCAGCGAATTCGGCGCAGAATTGACCCGGCAAATCTGCTTCGCCGGCAATCGCAGGCCGAGCATTTACATCAGGCCAAACACGCTAAAAACAACAACACAAGAATTAGCCGAAAAATTTCGCCAGGCAGATATTGAATTTGAAATAGTGCCCAATGTCATTCCTGCGCAAGCAGGAATCCAGAAAAGCAACGATATGCGTCTCGATACTCTACGAGCATCGAGTATCGAGCATCGAGAATCGAGGATGATAAAAATCAAAGCAGCGCGGGCGGTGACGGAACTGCCCGGCTTTGCGGAAGGCTTATTTAGCGTTCAGGATATCGCAGCTTCACAGGCGGTAAAGATTCTGGAGCCAAAGCCCGAATGGACAATCCTTGACCTCTGCGCCGCACCGGGTACAAAAACAACACAGTTGGCCGAGCTTACCAAAGATTCGGCAAAGATTATCGCAACCGATATCGACAGCGACCGACTGGAAAAGGTCAAAGAAAATATTGCCCGCCTCGGCATAAACAGAGTCGATATCGTTTCGTATGAGGAACTTCTCAATTCTAAATTCAAAATTCCAAATTCTAAATTCGATTGCGTCCTGCTGGATGTGCCCTGCTCAAATACCGGCGTACTGGCAAAACGCGTCGAGGCCCGCTATAGAATAAAGCCCAGGGCAATAAAAGAGCTGACGAAAATACAAGGCGAGCTGCTCGAGAAAGCAGCAGCAATGTTAAAGCCGCAGGGCAAAATCTGTTACAGCACCTGCAGTATTCAAAAGGCCGAGAACAGCGAGCTTGTGAGAAATTTCCTGCTTGAAAATAAAAACTTCAAACTTGAATCTGAAAAACTCACTTTACCTTCAGCCGAATCACACGACCACGACGGCGGCTACGTCGCAATCATCAAACACCAAGCCTGACCTACGACCCGTGATACGAGCATCAAGCAATCGAGTACTTCAGCACCTTTTACGCAGCATCACCACACCTAACCAACAAGCAAGAGTGTGCCTCAGCCTATGGCCAGCACCCTTCGGGTGGGTCAAGGTTGCATTCGAGCCAGCTTCGTGTAAATAGAGCGAAGTCCTTAAAGTCAACCTTACAATCTCCGGTGAAGTCCATAAGCGGATATTCGGTGCAAAGAGGTCCAGGTGACTTGCTTGCCTGCTCAGTTCCGCCATAAGCGCCCTGGTTAATTCTAAGGCCGTTAGGGTAAGGCTCGAGGCCGATTGGGCTGGAGGGATCGCCGGCGTCTATACTCGAGCTGTTTACGGGATCGGTTACCCAAGTCTTGGTCTTCGGGTCCCACCGACCCACAGTAGACCTGAGGTGATAGTCACCATTTACCCAGTTACTACCTTCCCAATGACCGGGGTCGGCAAACAGCGGATTTTCACTAATATCCTTGGGGCCAACACTTACCTGGCCATAATCAGGGTTGTTGATATATACATTGTTGTAATTGGAGGTTAGCCCGGCGCCAGACGAACGGGACAGCCCGCAGCCTTCGTTCTTCACAATGATGCTATTGGATACACCAACGGTTGAAGAACCCTCAGCGGCTACTCCAACTCCTTTATTACCGACGATAGTGCAATTCGTTACCCTGCTATGCACAGAATAATAATACACGCCCTTACCGCCGTTTGCGGTAACTATGCAGTTTAGCAGCTCACCCTGGCAGTTATATAACCCATCTCCACCATTTTCTCTGACAATGCACTTGCTTATCTGTCCGTTACAAGCGCTTATACCTGAACTATTATTTTTCTCAATAATAGATTCGAGAATTGTTGGCGACGCCGAACTACCAACAATTCCACTGTCGTTGGCCGTTAACACACACTTTCTAATCAATGGGTCAGAAAAGTAGCAATAAATGCCTCTCTCGCCATTTTGGATAGTTAGGCCGAGGAGGACAGAGCCATTAATTTCCAAATTATCAAATGTGACCACATTTCCCACACCGTTACCATCGATGACCGTAGCATCGACTACGTTAACATCATTGGGATTTTTACTGGTTACAGTGATCCATTTACCGTAGAAATTGATGTTTTCATAATAAATGCCCGGGTGAACTACGATTGTGTCGTAATAATCTGCATTACCAATGGCTTCTTGGATACTGTTGAAGTCAGAAGGCCCATTGCAATCGACAGTAATTATTTTAGCTAACGAGTCAGATGCACCGACGCTCACCAATAAAAGAATTGTCAGCACCAGAATTCTCAAATTTCTTTCTCTCATTTCTTGTTCTCCTTGGCAAAAAATTGTTAATGTTTATCCGACACCTTTTGTGCAAAGATACAAACATAATGATATCCGCCATAAATTGAGCTAATAATATTGCATATCATGTCCTCCTAAAATTTGTTAGTATTGAGACCGTGCACACCACGCAGGCAAAACCTTCACCAACACTTTTCTACTAAGGGAAAACGCAAAAACAGGAGTTTTCCCGCCTCCAATTGTCGTTAAGCCATATTTTGCCATTTATCACAACACGCAGCCCGTGTCAAGGAAAAAACACCCGATAATATTTTATTTTTCACCGCCTTTTTTGCCTTTTGCGTCCATCGTCTGTCGTCTATCCTCCGTCCTCTGTCATTCGTCCTCCACTCGTCGAGCATCGAGCATCGGGCATCGAGCATCGAGTATCAAGCATCGAGCTACTTCCATTTGGGCCCTTCGGCGTCGATTTCGGTGTGCAGTTTGGCCAGCGTTTTCTTCATCGCCGCAATACGCTTTGGCTCACTGCCGGCGAGATTGTGCTTCTCGGCTATGTCGTCGCGCAGGTTGTACAGTTCAAACCTCGTCATTTTATTGTCAGCTAAAATCTTCCAGTCGCCCTGCCGCATCGCCACGGTGAATGGCTTGCTCAGCGCCCGGTCGTATCGCCAATAAAGCGGCACTTTGCGTTTTATCTTCTTACCCTTGAATATCGGCAGAATGTTTGTGCCGTCGATTGGCCGGTCGGTCGGCACCTGCACGCCGGCCATTGCACAGAGCGTGGCTAAAATATCCGTGCCGTTGACCGGCTCACGGCAGATAGTCCCCGCTTTGACCCTGTTCGGCCAGCGGATGATGCCGGGCACGCGAATGCCGCCTTCGTACATATGCAGCTTCATACCCCGCAGCGGACCTGGCGAACCGAATGAACGATGGGCGCCGCGATAGCGGTTCAGCGTCTCGGGGCCGTTGTCGCTGGTGAACATTACGAAGGTCTCATCGCGCAGCTTCATTTCGTCCAGTGTTTTCATCAGCCGGCCGAGCTCGTAGTCCATCTGTGTAACGTTGCCATAGTAGATGGCCTCTTTCCTGCCCTTGTACATCTCCATAAATTCCGGCCCCGTTGCGATCGGCTCGTGCGGCGCGTGGAACCAGACGAACAGGCAAAACGGCTTTGAGCGGTCCCATTCTTTATTAAGCCAGTTAATCGCCTCCTGCACAATCAGTGCCGACGAGTACCCTTCCAACGGGCCGACTGGCCGGCCGTTGCGGACGAAGTTTTTCGGGTTGTGGTGCGTCGGCCTGGCATTGTTCTGCGTGGAAAACCAGTGCTCAAAGCCGTGGTCATTGGGCTGCGGCTGCTCGGGTGAGTTGAATTTGCCGTTGCAGTGCCACTTGCCCACGTGACAGGTCGCATAACCGGATTTTTTCAACAGCGTCGCAACAGTAATCTCTTCTTGTTTAAGGTGCATAGGGTTGTTGCCTGGAATCCAGTCATAGACACCGCTGCGGTAGGGCGTTCGGCCGGTGAGTATCCCCGCACGCGCCGGGGAGCAGACAGGAGCGGCGGCATAGCAATCGGTCAGCTTCATCCCGTCGGCAGCTAACCCGTCCAGGTTCGGCGTCTCAATGTGCGGGTGCCCGTAGCAGCTAAGGTCCCCATAGCCTAAGTCGTCACACAGCGCTATCACAATGTTCGGCTTGTCCCCGGCCCCCTCGCCTGCAAGCCGCCCGGAGACACCTGCGCAGCCTGGAAGTGCCAGCGATGCGGCACCCAGGCCCACAGCTTTTAGAAAATCACGTCGATTCATTTTTAACCATCCTTTGACTATTTACTATTGACTATTTATTACCAGCTCTTTTTCAATTTTCGATGGTTAGTCGTCAATTGTCAACTTGAAAACCCAATCCACAGCTTTTCCACAAAACGCACTTACGATGTGCAAAACCTGTTCAAAACAAATTTTTTTTGTGCGCAAAGTCAATGCTGACAGCAACCTCTATTAGGTGGAAAAGAAATTTTCTAAAACGGGGTTGATTTACTTTGCCACTGCTCAATAATATCGATATTCGATACCGGATGCTCGTCGAGTGTCCAGTGTCGAGAATGGAGTATCGAGAACCGACTATCAAGGAACGAGAATAGGGAGATTACCAATGCAGGGCACAATCACGGATGAGCAAGCCCGCTCGGCGGGAACCGAAATAAGTGCTATCAACGAAGCTCTTGCCGAGAAGGTGGGGCCGCAAAAGTTTCGGATATGGTTTAAGAACTCAACCAGGCTGACGCTTACCGGCGGATATTTGAAAGTTGGTGTGCCAAACCTTTTCATAGCAAGCTGGATTGAAAATCATTTTTTAAATGAAATCGACCAGGCGGTTCAGACGGCTACCGGCGGACCGCCGGGGGCGGTAAAGATTACCTTTACCATCG
>JAUWBI010000104.1 GCA_030601745.1 Phycisphaerae bacterium | reverse complement strand
GTGAACTGGAGCGAAGCGCAAGTCCTGAGCGACATGTGGTGAGCCTGTCGAACCATGTCGAAGGATCTAAATAACAAATTACCCAATTTACCACTCATGAGAATCGAGAATCCAACTTTAGCTCACTTTAGGCACTTTAGCTCACTCTTAACTAACTTGCCCTCTACATCTGTAGAGAGTCCTCTACAAATCAGCTCTTTTATGCAAAACAAACCCAATTTCCGAAAAAGTCAAGTGAATGTAAAGTCTATTCATACAGTGGTTTATGAAAATAAATCCAATTGGACACTTGGTGAAAACAAACCCAATACAAAGCCAATCAAAGCCAATTTGCCAAAGGGTAAAATTGATGCAAAGTGTGTAGTTACAAAGGATTATGAAGAAAAATGCGGATAAGGGCTATGAAAAAACAAAGCCAAAACAAACCCAATTTCCGAAAAGCCGCAATGTTCGTAAACTTCTATTTAACAAAGGATTATGAAAATGTACCACTTCGCAGACGCGGGGAAAACAAACCCAATCAAACCCAATTTCAAACCAGGTGTGAGAAATCCTTCGAGCTGGTGGAAGAAATAAAAGCCCTTATTCTATACGGGCTTGGGGAACTGGGCGGTACTGGACTTGAACCAGTGACCTCCTGCGTGTCGAGCAGGCGCTCTAACCAACTGAGCTAACCGCCCTTGATGTGTTTAGTTATAGTATGAGTAAGAAAACGCAAAAATCAAGCACTTTTATGCAAAACCGCTTTCCAAAAAAAAATAAGCTGCAAAGCCAACTGGGGAACGTGTTCGACCGGCTTTCCCTGCTGGTAAACGTAAGATTAGATAGTAACGTAAGTTACAGCAAATCTTTGCGGCTAATAACAGGATTGAGAATGGCTCAACAAAAAACCATTCGCCTTAAACGACAACAATTATCACTTCAAATTTCTTCTAATAACCGCTGCAGCCGAAACCGTTCGCTGGATATTGCCGCTCTCAACTGTCATCGAAATCTGAACACTCTTAACGTAAATCGTTGCGTCCTCAACCGCTGTATTCTTCGTAAAGGTCATAGCAGTAACATTGTCACAAAGCACATACGACAAGGCGGCGGAATTATCAATAAGATAAAGTTTGTTATCACCACTGTTATATCGATAGGTAATATCATCTCCGCCGGCGGTAAAAAAGCTGCATTCATTTCCTGGTGCACAAGGATCAACCGCATTTGCAGTCCGAAGCTGGCTTGTTATTCGAAACAATGCCTGACGGGCACTGTTGATTGTCTTAAAGACATCCTCGTTTTCACCGTAATTTATAATCGAGGCGTTGAAGGCCACAGCCACCGCGGCAAGCAGCAGGCCCATTATTGCCAGGGCAAGCAGCAATTCTGCGATGGTAAAAGCAAGTTCGTTGCTCGTCCCGCCCCTCGGAGGGGCTGGGCTCGTATTTCGTATTTCGTATTTCGTATTTCGCATTTCGCTTCACGCTTTTTAATATCTGGCCCGAATCCAACTTGCCGAGCTGATTTCCCGAGAGTTCAAAAAGACTCTTACAGTTATCCTAATGAAGCTGCTGTCGTAAGCGACAACCTGCTCAAAATTTGCCGCGCTGACATTTTCAACAGTAATTTGCTGACTAAAGGCAGCAAGGTCATCCAGATCATTTCCATCGGCACTAATTGGCGGAGAAAAGCTCACACCGTCAAAAACATCCAAATCATCATAGCCAGTCATAACGGTAAGCTCTCTTATCTGTTCAACGAGAAACTCAGCGGTTGACAAATTCGTCCCGGCACTGTTGGCTTTCGTGAATGCGCTATTGGCTGCAACAAGGGAGGCAATTGCAAGACCTACCAGTATTATTGCAATTAACACCTCAATCAGTGAAAAAGCGTTCTCGATGCTCGATGCTCGATGCTCGATGCTCGATGTCCGTATTGCGTATTGCGTGTGTCGCATTTCGTATCTCGCTTTCATGGTTCGTGGCTCGATTCACAATTCACGAATTTATTTGCCCATAACAAGACTGGACATCTTAAATATCGGCAGAATAATACTCATCGCGATAAAGCCGACCAGAACACCCATCACGACTATCATTATAGGTTCTATCATTGACGTTACCGTTTTTATAACAGTTTTGAGCTCTCTTGCGTAATAATCAGAAACATCCCTCAGCACGTCGCTCATCGTACCTGAATCCTCGCCGCTTCTTATCATTTGCACTACATTGCTCGGCATCAGATTATACTGGTTCAGACTCGATGCAATTCTCTTGCCCTGACGAACATCCGAATAGACACCGAGCCACATATCTTTATAAAGAACGTTTCCCGATATTTGGGCCGTCACCGAAATAGTGTCAAGAATCGGCACACCCGCTCTCATCAGCACACCCATCGTGTGCAGGCTCCTGGTTATATAAAGACTTCGGCACAGCGTTTTTATAAGGGGCAATACTAATTTCGTCTTATCCCACCATAACCGGCCAACATTCGTGCCGATAAAGTACAAAAAACCCCAAAACAGCCCTCCAACAGCCGGTATAATAAGAAACCAGTAACCCCGCAGAAACGCACTGCTGGCCATTAAAATCTTAGTGGAAGCGGGCAGCAAATGCTCCTTGCCTGCAAATATCGCCGTAAATCTCGGCAAAACAAAACACAGCAGGAAAATGGTCACAAACACCGCCATAACTGCTATGATAATCGGATAAACCATAGCACCTCTAACCTGTGAGCGGGTTTCGGCTTCCCCGTCCAGATACTCTGCTAATTTTTGCAGCATACTACTCAGCGAGCCGCTAATCTCCGCTGCTGCCACCATATTTATATAAAGATTACTGAATACCTGCGGATGCTCAGCGAGCGCCTGTGAAAAGCTTTGTCCGGCTTCGATTTGATTTTTCAAATCAGTGATGATTGCCTTGAATTTTGGCTTCTCCTGCTGTCCCGCTATTGACTCAAGCGAATCCTGAAGGCTGATACCGGCCCGGACCATAACCGAAAGCTGATTCGTAAAGTTTAGAATATCCTTCTGGCTCGGCCCAAACTCAACGCTGAAATTCCGTATCTTTTGCAGTGTGCTTGCCTGCTCACTCTGCGGGGAGCGTTTGGCCGCAATGCGCTTACGCTGTTTTTGTTCCCCTCGTGCTTGAGCTTGTTGCCCATCTTCTGCAACTACAGCCCCACCTTCATAATTTTGCCAGGATTCTTCCAACATATCCTCAACCTTTTTGTAATTGGTAACTGGTAATTGGTAACTGGTAATTGGTGAGTGGTAATTGCTTACCAATTAACCAATTAACTAATTAACCAATCTGCTTATTACTTTGGTCCCCCCCTTGTGGATTTGTCCCCACCGTTCTGCTTCGCAGAAACGAAGCAGTGGGAACAGCTCAGGGCAAAATGGAAGCCCCTTCAGGCGGTTGGACAACTTCAAACCGCTCCATAGGGGTAAGCACCTTCTCCATCCTCCCCGGATTGGTTGACCGTGCAATTGCCTCTTCCCTGTCCAGGTAACCCTTGAAATACATATCGGCAACGCTAATATCCATATTCTGCATCCCCACCCTGCGCGAAGTCTCAATAATATTGGGTATCTCGTAGATTCTGTTCTCACGAATACAGTTTCTAACCGCTGAGGTGCACAGCAATATCTCCGTACACGGAACCATCCCCGATTCATCTATCCGTCTAAATAAGGTCTGCGAGATAACGGCCTGCAGCGTATTAGCCAGCATCGTTCGAATCTGGTTCTGCTGATTTGCAGGATAAATATCTATAATACGCTCAACCGTCTGAGGAGCATTAATAGTGTGCAGCGTGCTAAAGACAAGGTGTCCGGTTTCAGCAGCGGTAATTGTTGAGCTTGTAGTTTCCAGGTCTCGCATTTCGCCAACCATAATTATATCAGGGTCCTGCCGCAATACGTGCCTTAGCCCTGATGCAAAATCCGGACAATCAGAACCGATTTCCCGTTGTTCTATCATACTCTTTTTGTTCTCTAACGCATACTCGATAGGATCTTCCAGCGTAATTATGCGTTTCCTGTACTTTGTATTTATCAATCCTATCATCGCAGCGAGCGTCGTGCTTTTACCAGAACCGGTATGGCCGGTTACGAGAACCAAACCTCTTGGCAGGTCTGCCAGCTCCTTGATTATCGACGGCAGGTGTAATTCGTCTACCGTAGGAATCCGATTCGGAATCACTCTAAACGAGATTGCAATCGTATTACGCTGATAATGAGCATTAACGCGGAACCGATGGCCATCACCAATGGCCGTCGAGAAATCAAGATCTCTGTTTCCTTCAAATTTTTTGAATCCGTCCCGCCCAACCATTTCAAGAACCATTTCTTTTGCATCTTCATTGCCGACGGTAGGAAAATCCATATCGAGCAATTCCGTATTCTTGCGCAATATAGGAGGCATCCCAACGTTGATATGCACATCGCTCGCCTTCTTCTCTATCGCCTTTGCCAATATGGTTTTTACACCTACCATATCACAATCTCTTAAATAAGCACACAAGCGCACTTTCAAATACAGAAGGACAGTATTATTCCGATAACTTTAATACTATTTCCACACCTTCCGATTCAAGCTTAACGAAACTCTCGCCAATCTGGCAAACCTTAAAACCTCTTATTAAATCCCCCTCATAGAGGATTCTATCATCAATCATACAGCAATTACCCTGGTCCGATTGCATAATGCTCAAAAGCTGCAGGTTCTTTATTTGTTGTCTTAGCCGGTGTTGCCTCATCCTTTCAGCCTCAATATCAGAACTCCTTTCTCCATCCTTCACATCGTCCAAAAATGTCTCAAGTTCAAACGGATTTTTCGCGAGTTCGTTGACCTGCACCTGCTGCACATCCGAAAACTCATCAAATTTCTTAACTATCTCATCCATCCGGTTAAACATTTCTGACCTAACGCCGGTAAGCCGGCTGATCGCCATCTCAATCTGCGTATCTTCCGTGCCGGCGGACCCTGCCGCTGTTTGGGGCGAGCTCTTTTTTATCATAAACCAGAGACTCAACAGACCTATACCAAACAAAACAGCAAGCAGTATCGTGGTCTTGCGAACTTGTTTCCCCTGAGTCGCTACGGTTAGATATTCTTGCTCTTGCGTCTCCTTGGTGCTATCAGCAGCTCTCTTACCAGCGATCTTGCGCGGTTTTGGCACCAACGAATCTTCAGGTCCCTGCTCCCTTAAAAAAGACAACATAGCCAGGCTCCATTAAAGTTGGTAATTGTTAACTGGTAATTGGTGAGTGGTAATTGCTTACCATTTAACCAATTACCATTTATTTGGTTTTATTCTGGAAAAATATACTCACTATAAAATTAGCTGCTATTTGTTCCTCGCCCCTGGTTTTTTTCTTTAACTCAAGCTCGCGGATTTTCATTATTCGAGGAAGCTTCTCAAGCTCCAGGAGGAACGAATAAAACGAATTAAAATTCCCTTCTAATTCCATTTTCAGCGGCTGTTCAATATAACCGCTGTTATTCTTTTTTGTCAGCGTTCGAATTGTTTTGGGCTTCAGGCCCTGCTTTTCTGCAATTACAGTTACGTCCCGAAGCACCTTGTCAATTTCATTCGTAGGCGGCAGCTTACTTTCAAAAAAATCGACCGCCTCCTGTAATTGCTCAAGCTGTTTGCTCAGATCCTCTGGCATAGGAATGGTTTTTTCGACTTCCTCCAATTTGGCCAATTTCGCATTGAGACGAGCTTTTTCTTCAGCCAAATTCTTGTTGACCGGTTTAATCCAGTATTGGTAAGCCAGATACGCTAAGCCTACCAGCAAAACGAAAAAGACAATTCTTCTTAGACCACTTTTCATAATTTTGTTCTTTATCAAACCGTATTGGGGCGCAGGCCCTGGATGCGCCAGATTGCATTTCGGGGCCTTTGTCCAATATTAGGACTAAAAAATCCGTGCCGCATTGCGGCCTTTGGCTCTAATTCTCTTAACGTCTTCATTACTAAGATGAACGTCCTTTCTAAGCATTGCCGTCAGCTTAAATTGCCTGTACGTCATATCTTCGATTTTATATTCTTTTGATTCCACCAGCGCCACATTGTCCAGCAAACTTGAACTGCTCAGCCGCTCAATATAGGCGGCAACTTGAAGGTCGCTCGAAGCCATACCTCCAATATCTATGTGTGTCTCTAACAACTTCTCTCGTGGCACTTTCGCCTGAGCTGCCGTCGCCTTTTTAGCTTGCGCTTCCCTGTATTTATTGGCCGGACCGGCAACACGCCTGGCCTGCTTCGGCTCCTTCTGAACCAGGCTCAGTCGTAAAAGCGACACCCCCGGCGGCAGGGTATTTGTCAACGACGCCAACAAAACACTTCTCGGAACCGGTTCAAGCAGTTCTGCGGTCGTAAGAGCCGTCTTCATCATCACCCTGCGCTTTGTTTGAAGCTTTTCAAATTGTCTTATGGCCTCTTGTGCCCGGACCATTTTTGCATTTACAAGTCCTCCTTTGGCTCTGAAGGCACGCTGGCGAAGCTTGATAGTCAGAAACGAACCGCCCAATACCGCCATTACTACCCCAAACAACACAAGATACATCAAGTTTGTTCTGCGAGATTCGCTGCTTTGCACGTAATCATCGGGCACAAAATTTATATTAAGCATTTTTTAACTCGCCCTCTTTTATCCCTATGACAAGCTAAGCCCGAAGGCAGTAGCCCAATTGACTCGACAATTCCTTCTCTCTATCGGCAGTCCCAAACGCTCTTCCGGGCGTTTGGGGGCCCTTCCCGAACGATATGGATTAGGCATTTTCACTGCTGCCAAACAATCAGCCATCTGGGCCGGCATTTCCAACTGCTTTGCTATTGTTGTGCATATCTCTTTATCTACAGCCTGACCTGAAAGGAAAAGCAAACGCTCTATTCGGGCCTTTGGGTGCATCGAGGCAAAGTGCCGTCTGCAGGAAGTCAATTCCAATACCAATCTCGTTACTATTTCATCCCCATCGAGCCGCTTGGCTCCTATTGGTATCGAACGAGCAAAAAGTAGTGTCTTATGGCGACAAATTACAACATTCGTACAGTTCGCCTCTATATCGAGCAGCATCGCAACCACTTCAACATCCGTTTTGCGCCTGGCAAAAAACCTGGTATAGCTGTTTGTCAGTGCTACCGGCCAAACACCAATAGACTTAATCGTCAGACCGGCCTTTTCGTACACCGCCAGATGTCTATCAATAATCTTGCGCTCAACAGCTATCACCAGAACGTTGTCCTCCTCCGTCGGGATGTACTTTATCATTGCGTCATCAGGTTCAAACGGCAATTTTTGCTTTATCTTTGAGCAGATAGCATCCGACAGTTTATCATTATCTACCCTCGGCATTCTTATATGGTCAATAAACAGCTCACTTGCCGGCATTGCCGCTATCACCTCTCTGCCCTGAAATTTGCCGTTTGCTGTCAACTTACGTATAGTTTCGATGGCCCATCTTTGCCAATTGCCGCTGCCGGGTTTCACGTTCCCAGGCCGATTTTCACTGCCACCGGCAATTACACTTATATGCCCTCCGTCTTCTCCAAGCTGGACCAGCTTCACGCTGTCTCGTCCCACATCCACACCAATCGAATATGTGCGGTTTTTCAAAAACCAAAGCATATCAATTCCACCCACAAAAACGCATCCGCTATCACCTTTCACGCCTCTAACACTCGTGCGGGCTCCCATCTTCCGACGGCTCACAAAATGGACTCCCTGCCCCTAATCTCATCATCGTTCAAAGTTGATACCCGCATTAAATTACTTGGGCGCATCCCGCACCAATCAGGCATGAGCTGAGCTCAATTGGTACGGGACTAATTAAAATATAAGAAACAGCCCCCCGACCAGCCAAACGTGAGCAAAAATATTCGGACGTTGTTCTGCAAAGTATTGCAAAAAACTGATTCCACTGCCGATAAAATCCGCGATTCTAACTGCTGACTGAAGATAAATTCATAACAGTCTCGGCTTACGGACGCCTGCAAAACGCTTTGAAGAGAGAAAAAACTTTTTAAAAACGACAAATTTTCCAAATAAAATAAAGTTTTCTTTTTTCAAAAGAGTATTGCGGCACGTCGAAATTTTATCGGATGAGCAAAAAACAAACCTTATAGGACAAACTTTTACGTCCATTTTAAGATATTGAGCCATGCAATGCAGGACAACCCTCGCCGTGGCAAATCTTTAAGAAATGGGAAATTCTCTACGTCGATTAAATCAGTCAAATCTGCACAATCTGTGCCTCTGTGCCTGATTCACTCAGCTTTCAACTGCCTTTTCATCAAATCGGCAATTGCCGTTTGTATCGCCTTGTCCTCAAACAGCACTTCATAGACTGCCTGCGTAATCGGCATCTCAACATTATATCGGCCCGCAAGCGCAATAACCGATTTGCAGGTAGCAATGCCTTCGATAACCGATTCGGTAGCCTTTTGCGCCTGCTCTATACTTTGCCCTTTGCCTATCCTTTCGCCGAACGAGCGGTTTCTTCCTTTCGGCGAAATGCAGGTTGTCACCAAATCACCCATTCCGGTTAATCCTGCAAAGGTCTGAGGCCTTGCCCCCATCGCCACCCCTAATCTGGTTATCTCGGCAAGTCCCCTGCACAAAAGGGCCGCCTTTGCGTTATCGCCGGCACCCATACCGTCTATAATTCCCGCGGCAATAGCAATAATGTTCTTGCAAGCCGCAGCTAATTCGACCCCGACAACGTCGGTATTAGTATAAACACGCAGCCAGGGACAATTGAAAGTGTATTGGACCGCCCTGGCCAATTCCTCATCGCTCGACGCGGCGCACGCCGTCGCCGGAAGTCTTCTGGCCAGCTCATCGGCAATCGTAGGCCCGGAGAGCACAGCGTATTTCGTCCCTCGTCCCTCGTCCCTCGTCCCTCGTTTTTCGGCCAGCACGTCCGCAAGTATTTGAGTCGGACGCAGCAGCGTATCATTCTCAATGCCTTTGGCAACCGAGACAATCGGGACACCATCAGGAACATAAGCTTTTAACCTGTCCCAGATTCGGCGCATAAACTGACAGGGCACAGCGGAGACAATCAAGTCGGCACCTGCCATTATGCGGTCATCTTCGGGCTCAAACAGTAGGAGCAGCTCACCGTGGTTGCCCGAAGGCAGTTTATAGCCGGGCAGAAATCTTTTGTTTTCGCCGGCTGATTCTATCTGCCTCAACTGCTCACGGTCGTAACCCCACATCCGCACACTTGCTATTGTGCCCTGTCCCTTGTCATTCTGAGGCGAAGCCGAAGAATCTCTTTTTTCACAGAGCAGAATAGCTAAAACGGTCGCCATCCCACCATCGCCGATTATGGAAATATTCTTAAACATAGAGGAGATTATAGTAGCCATCCCCGGAATTACAATGTATTTGTCATTCCTGCGCAAGGTTGTCACCCCTGCGAAAGCAGGGGGCAGGAATCCAGTCTCTCGGCGGCCGGGTGGCAGCCTCAAGTGAAGCTTCTCGTGCTACGTAGCGTTGCTACTACGCAGAGTAACAGGGGATGGCTCCGCCCGACATAACCATACAAACAAAACAAGCTGTTTTTACCAACAAAGATGACATGCACCCCAACGCACGTAAGTATAAGTCAAAAAAGGCAGAGGGCAAAATCCCTTGACATAAACAAGATTGCACGAGTATAATATAAACAAATAATACAAGAAAAAATGTGAAGGCTTTGACCTTATTCCGTTAAAACATTACGGAAAATACATACCTGATTTGGAAAGTGGCTATGGCTATCAGCAAACAGACCTGGGAAAAGATTGTCGTCGCACTTCTAATAGCTATAACAGTAGGAATAGCAAAGCAAATCTATCGCAAACTGCACAGCCCGGCCAATTACATTTTTCTTGCCCTGGTGAATTTATTCTATTCAATATTTGTCTTTCTATTATTAATGTCATTTGTGGCGGGCAGAATCAAAGTAATAGCTGAAACCTTTCCTCAATTTAGAATCTTTACGAATTCATGGCTATTTGTACCATTCGCGATTGTGAGTCTTGGCTTCATATACATTTTCCTTATCCTTCTTCTGCGGTGGTATTTTGAAAAGAAACCTTTAAGTGAAGTCGCCGGGATTTTTGTGAAGTCTATCGCCAAGGGTACAAAGGCCGTAAAAGATACAGTTGCTGCAGCTATCAAAGCAAGCGCCAGAGGAGCAAGGAAAGCAGTAAAAAAGACAGCAGATGGCGCATCCACTATTACAAAAGCAACTGCTAAAGGCATCGGCAAAGCCGCTTTAGCTGTTAAGAAGACGGTCTCAAGTCCAATTAAGAAGCCCACCCACCAAAACCCTGAGCAGGAAATTCATTCCGACGAAGATACGCAGAAAGAATAGCCCGACCGTTCTCAAAGTCTCCACGACCGGCAGGTATCTATAAGGAAGAGTTAAAACAGAATAAACAGGGCGTAGTGGGCAGAAATCAAATCTTTTTTCTGTACCGTAGCACGATAAGCAGGTTCTGGGCGAATTTTGGGCCAAACAGCACTTTTCTTCAGGGGATTTAATAAAAAGCCCCTGCTTTTACTTTTCGGAGGAGAGGGAAATGCGTAACCCTCAGCAGGGGCTTAAAATGAAAAACCTGATGTTTTTCATTATAGCTATTTCGCTAATGAGGTCAAGCGCTTTTTCCTCAGCATCACCGCACCCAAGACGAGCAACAAGAGCGTGCGTTCACAGCACTATCCCTTTGTCACAATGGTGATGTCAACAGTTCCGCCCTTTGAACTTGTAGAATCTGCAAGCAGATTTTGACTGATTACTTTGTCGACTTCAGCTGAGTCAGATACACTGACAGGTTCATTTTTTCTCGTCCACAGGCTTGTGGTATTTCTTCTCCCCCAAGGGAGACCACAGCCCGTAGCTTTCTTCATGTATTCGGCACTTACCCTCACTGGTCCAGCTGTATCCATAGTTATACCCAAACCATAAATATTCATCCCCACCTTCGTTTTCAGTGGTTATAATATAACGCGCCGATACGTTACCTACGCCCAAAACTTTTTTGCCCTGAAGGCTCTGATCTGCTTTATTGGCATCAAAGGGAATCCAGCCATAGGGCGGCAGATAAACTTCCACCCATCTATGAAATGTATTATCTATCCATCCATCGTCGCCTCGCCGACTAACTGCTCCCACATATCGCACCGGCACACCCAGAGCGCGGCACAACGCAATCATACAATACGAATATTCCGAACACGATGCTGTCCCTCGCTTCAGAACCACCGGTGCCGGATTCCATCCTCCTATTGGCTTAAGGTTATAGCTCAGATGTTCGCCTAAATAATCCATCACCCGCCGCGCCACCCAATATGGATTTTTCTCCTTCCCGGCAATTTTCTGTGCCAGTTCCTTTATATACGCATCTTCAATAAGATATTTCTCCCCATCCGCCAGGTACTTGTCTTTGATTTCTTTTGGGATGTCTCCAACTGTTCCTACTTTATCCGGATAAATAAAGTACTCTGTAGCGTATATCTTGGCTTTCACCTTCCACCCTGCCCGGATTAGACTGTAAGCCTGCCTATCCTTGTAGCTAAAATGCGCGATTTTCTGCCCCCATTCGTCTTTGATTATTTCCACAGGCTGTGAGTCAAATTCAATCGGCCTCAACAGAGTTTGGTTGTCACGATTCTCCGGTAGAGGAAGATAAACATCCAGTGTTTTCAGCGTACCGGGCCCATAATTGCGAAATTCTTTGATAAAATGCAGCGATAGCTCCCGCTCATCCCACTTACTAATAATATCCTTATCGAAGACCTTTATCTTATAGATCTGACGATTCTCATAATCTACGTTCCACAAAAACCCATCTCCCCACGCAAGCCCGAAAGGACAAGGCCCATAACTGCGCAATGACGAAAGGCACAACCCATCCGTAGGGTCAACCAGGTAAATTCTGTCCTCCAGCCGATCCGTTACCCACAGGTATTTGCCGTCAAATGCCAGCCCTGCCGACTCCTTTACTGGAGCTGCAAAGAACTTTACTGCCGCACCATCCACTGGTGAAACCTTCATCAGAACATCTTTCTTATGATCCACTATCCACACAAACTTCCCATCCCACGCAATGTCTCGAGGATCACTTGTACTTGATTCCACTATCTTTATCGGTGTACCGCTATTTGTGTCCAAGCGGTACAGTAGATTCTCCCCTGAATCAATGTGCCATAAACACTCTCCGTCCCACGCTAACCCTTCTGGGTCATACCCCGGCGTTTCAAAACTCTTTATCACCTTGCCCGTATCAGCCTCTATCGAGTAGATTCTGTCCGTAAACGCGTCTGCCACCCAAAGATTTTTTCCATCGAAAGCCAGCCCTTTGGGACAAGGTCCTGGTGTGTCTATCACTTTCAAAACACCACCTACCTTACCCCACGCTCCACAAGCCAACACCAGTAAGATCAAAATACTCATAATCCGTGCTTTCATGTCGACCTCCATAATCCGTCACACCCTAAACTCTCGTTGCCTTCTATTATCAACTATTCATAGACAATAAGCAATTATCAACTGAACCTCACCCACCCAGGCCTCGCAGAAGAAGGTATGTTTCTCACCATCACCGCACCAAAGCCGAGCAGCAAGAGCGTAGTGGGCAGAAATCAAATCTTTTTTCTGTACCGTAGCACGATAAGCGGGTTCTGGGCAATTTTTGGGCCAAACAGCACTTTTCTTCAGGGGATTTAATAAAAAGCCCCTGCTTTCCGGAGGAACGGTGATGAAAAAGAAAAGGCAGGGGCTTAAATGGTTAAGACACTTCAATTATACCTATTTTGCTAATGAAGTCAAGCCTTTTCTTCTCTCGTGATGACCCATTTTTGAGGGGGCTTTGGCCGTAAACGATGACTTTTGAGCAAGTTGCGTCATTCCGATGCATATTGTTGCTCAGGCAGGTTAAAAAATTCCCTATCTATCGATAAAAACCATCCGTACTGAGCCTG
>JAUWBI010000086.1 GCA_030601745.1 Phycisphaerae bacterium | reverse complement strand
AAACCCTTAGGGGAATTACCAATCATGAGCATCGAGAATCCAACTTTAGTTCACTTTAGGCACTTTAGCTCACTCTTAACTAACGAGTATCAAGAATCCAGTTATTTACGTGCCTATAAGGCTCTACATCTGTCGAGAACGCTCTACAAATCAGCTCTTTTTATGCAAAACAAAGCCAATTTCCAAAAAAGTCAAGTGAACGTAAACTCTTTTCATACAGTGGCTTATGAAAATAAATCCAATTGGACACTTGGTGAAAACAAACCCAATTCAAACCCAAACAAACCCAATTTGCTGGATGCTCAAATGAACATAAGCTCACTCTTAACAAAGGATTATGAAAGAAATGACATTTTCGCAGTCCCGGAAAACAAAGCCAATTCAAACCCAATCCCCCAGCGCGATACGCAATACGCAATACGAGATACGAGATACAAACCCAATCAAACCCAATTTCAAAGGCAAAAAAATGCTGCCATCGAGCATCCAACATTTACGTTTTTAGCATCTTTTTTGCCGTCTTCACTATTCTATCGGCATTTACACCAATCTCCATAAGTTGGGCACTGCGAGAATCGTGCTTTAGAAATCTCCTCGGTGCACCAAGCACTGCTATTGGTCTTGTGGTCGGCCTGTCGAAAGTTGCCGCAGCCAACTCAAGTACGGCCGAACCAAACCCGCAGGCGCAGGCGTGGTCCTCGACCGTTATCAGGCCTTTGCCCTTCTCCAGCAGAGAAACAATTTTTTTATCAACAGGAGCAGCGAACCGGGCATTAACCACATCAACCGCAATGCCTTCTTTAGCAAGCAACCTGGCCGCTTCCAACGCCTCCGTCAGGACGCTGCCGTAGCTAACGATTGCCACGGCTGAATCTTTTCGTTTTTTAACAACAACGCTTTTGCCCAGCCTGAACGGTTTCGCACAAGCCCGCCGAGCCGGGACAAATGCGTCATCCGGCGCCGCACCGACGGGCTTCTGTGACGGAACAACGTCTTTCGGATACCTTATAACGACCGGGCCATCCTGGCCCAGAGCAAATTCCAGAGCCAATTTCATTTCAACTTCATTCGCAGGTGCCGTCAGCACCATATTTGGCAGCATTCGTAAGAACCCAATATCCATCATTCCGTGATGTGTCGGGCCGTCCGAGCCGACGACCCCGGCCCTGTCGATGCAAAAAACAACCGGCAGATTCTGCAGCGCGACCTCCTGGAATATCTGGTCAAAACTTCGCTGCAGAAAGGTCGAGTAGATACAGACGACCGGCTTTAAGCCGTTCCCGGCCAGCCCGGCCGCAATATCTACAGCAGCACTTTCAGCAATGCCCACATCGTAGAATCTGTCAGCGAACTTTTTGTGAAATTCGACCAGCCCTGTGCCGTCGCACATCGCCGAGGTTATGGCAACAATCCTGCTGTCCTTTTCAGCCAGCTTTGTCAGATGCTCACCGAATACATCGGTGAAACTGCGTCTGCCCGGCACCGAGGCGGACTCAACAGTGTCGCCATTTATTTTGAACGGGCCTGTAGAATGAAATTTGCTTGGGCGGGAACCAGCCGGCCGAAAACCATTGCCCTTTCTGGTGTAAACGTGCAGAATTGCCGGATGCTCCAGTTCAGCCAGCGCCTCGAACAATCGGATAAGTGAGCCCACATCGTGGCCGTCAACGGGGCCAAAGTATGGGATATCCAAACTTTCAAACATCTGACTGGCCGGCAGAACCATACGAATACTTTTCTTAATCCTCTCAATCGCTTCCTCAACACTTTTACCGATAACGGGCATGTGCTCCAGAATGTTGCGCGTGGTCCTGCGCAAATCCTCATAGGTCTGGCTCAGGCGGACCTTTGAGAAGTATTTTGCCATTGCCCCGACAGTTGCGTCTATTGCCATCGAGTTGTCATTGAGCACGATTAGTAATTGCCTCTTGACCAATCCGAGATTATTGAGCGCCTCGAAAGAGACACCGTTAACGATACTGGCATCTCCCACCACTGCCACGACTCTCGATGGACGCTTATCGTCGGGTTCCCGCAGAGCGGGGTCGTCCCTCATTCCTCGTCCCTCGTCTCTGCGAAGTTGTTCTCCTATGGCCATCCCGATTGCGGTCGCTATTGCGGTGCCGGCGTGCCCGACGGTGAACGGGTCATATACGCTCTCAGCGGGGTTGGGAAAGCCGCTTATCCCGCCGGCCTGGCGAAGGCGCTCGAACTTATCTTTCCTTCCGGTAATGATTTTATGCGCATAGCATTGATGGCCGACATCCCAGAGCAGCTTGTCTTCTTTGAAATCGAAGACATAGTGCAGCGCCAGCGTCAATTCCACCACGCCGAGATTGCTGGCCAGATGTCCGCCGGTTTTGCTGACCGAATTGAGAATAAACCGGCGTATTTCCTCCGCCAGAGTCCGAAGCTGCTCTACCTTCAGCTTTTTCACGTCCGCCGGACTTTTCAGGCCGTTTAGAAACTTCCATTTTTCATGTAATGCTTGCGTCATACTATTCGAACCTTTCCGGTGAAGTTTCTAACGGGGTCTATTTGTTCTAACAATTTACTCACCAAAAATTCTCGCAATTACTTAATACGAACAGTTTCAATCAAAAGTGCAGGTAGCCAGAGAGTAAAATCAGAATTTTCAAAAAAATCTTTAATCATTTTATGATAACAACTTATCTGCGAAAGTGCCACTTTAAATATGCTTTTTTTCGACTCAAACGTGCAGGTTGGGCCAATTATAGAAGGGCAAAAAAGCTTAATTGGGGGCAAGTTCAAGTTCAATGCGGAATGAGAACATATTGGTCGGCTATTTTTTCCAGTGCCTGGCGTGTAAAGCGAGCTTTATTCGCATTGTGCCACAAAATTGTGCGGTCGGGCGCAGGGGTCGGATTTTCCTCAAAGACCCCGGCCAAAAGGCAGCCGGGGAAGGCGGCGGAGTTTCCCGGCCTGGATCGGAAGCCGATAAGCGAATATTTGTCGGAGTTGTCAGATGTCCTTGCTGCTTTTCAAAGGATGTCCGATCGGCGGAAATTGGGGATAAAAAATGAGGAGGAAGGTTTTGGGCTGATACCTTTGACGCAGGGCAAATTCGCGATTGTGGATGCAGAGGATTACGACCGGCTTAACCAGGATAAATGGTATGCGGGTAAATGCAAGAACACCTATTATGCCGGCCGAGTCGAGGGCGGAAAAACGATTAAAATGCATCGGGAGATTATGCACGCCCCGAAAGGGGTGCTTGTCGACCATATAAATCACAACGGGCTTGATAATCGCAAGAGCAATCTTCGGCTTTGTACACATGCCCAAAATTGTTATAACCAGCAAGCTTGTGCAACCGGCACATCAAAATATAAAGGCGTGAGCTGGCATAAGAGCAATAGCAAATGGAGCGCCCGCATCAGATGCGACAGAAAGTTCTATAACCTTGGCGAATTTGATAACCAGATGGAGGCGGCGATGGCCTATGACGATAAAGCGGTCGAACTCTTCGGCGAATTCGCATACCTCAACTTCCCGGAAAGAATAGAGCTAAAAAAATGGTTAAAAAAGATTATATGGGCAGCGTGATGGGAGTTTGGCGAAGGGCATAGAGGTGGATAAAAACTTAGAAATTTATTTGTATATAGCAGGTACGGGAGGAACTTCTTAAATTGCTGCCATTTTAAATGTAAAACTACAACAGGCAAAATGTTGATTTTTAATGCACTTTGGCATACACTGTTGGGGCTATGAAAAAGGCGGAGATTTGGTGCGTTGGTCACACGGTTTGTGGTTTTATTCACGGCTGGTGGTCCTGCGGGAACATTCTCATAGAGTAAAAGAAAAGAAAAAAGAAAGGGTGAAAGTGGCTGACCTCTTTAGCAGCCTGCCGGTGGTCCCGCAGTCGATTGACAAGCGCAGTCTGCCTGATATAATTGGACAGAGAAGATCAGTTGATTTTGATTCAGCTATATCAGGAGTCTTTCCATGAATACACTCATGCGCAATATCAATCTGTTACTGCTTATTCTCCTATTTACAACGACCAATATTTCAACATTACATAGTGCTACCGAGGGCACTTTCTGTGCAGTTCCCACGTATGAGTGCATTGGGCTATATTTCAAATCGCCAGACCTCGGAGAGTGCCGTGTCCAGTTCAGGCAAAAGGGAACGTCGACGTGGCGAGACGGTTATCCCCTCGTCCACGATCGGCGCGACAATGAGTATCGTGGAAGTATCGTTGGTTTGAAACCACAAACGACCTATGGCATTAGAGTTACTCTTGATAACAGAAGCTACGAACTATTGTGCAAAACCAGAAATGATTCTTTTCCCATTGGGAAGATAACCTACCTGGAAGACGGTAACCGTACAAAACCATTGAGGATTACCGAATCGGGCACACGAAAAGGTTATCACCTAATCACGCCGGCCAAAGATTCAAAAACAACTTTTGACGTTCGAAATGCAGAAGAGTACACTTGCGTGATTGATGCCGATTACGTGATTCTTCGTGGAGTTGAATTCAAGAACGCCGCGATTCACGGGGTCTTAATCAAGTCCAAACGCCATGACAATGTCATCGAAGACTGCCATTTCACATTCTGGGGCAGGATAGGTGGTCCGAGGACATATGGGAACCAAGGCGGCACCGACAGCGCTATCTACGCTGAGCGCGGCTCGGGCAACCTCACGATTCAGCGTAATTTAATAGAGAATCCGCGAGGTGGATCGAACGACTGGGATACGGGTCACCCGGCCGGCCCTCAGGCTATTACCCTTATCAATTCGAGCGGCGGAAACGTCATTCGCTACAATGAGATTCGATCAACGGAAGACCACGGCTTTAATGATGCCATCGGCGGAGGGTCCAATTACAGTTTTGAAGGAAGCCCCAATCGCGACTCGGACATTTATGGAAACATCATTTCCAATGTGTGGGATGATGCAATCGAAAGCGAAGGGGCAAACATGAACGTTCGGATATGGAACAACTATATCGAAAAAACGTTCCAACATATTGCCACTGCATGCACATCAAAAGGGCCTCTATATATCTTCCGAAATGTTTTCGGGGAAAGCCGCCGTACTCATCGGGACTCCCTTGGAGGAAGCATGATAAAAGTAGGCCAGCGAGATAAGTTTGGAGGAGGAAGAAAGTTCGTGTTTCATAACACGGCTATTCAACCCAAAGGCGCATTTCATGTTTTTAGCGGCCATGTCAATCCAAACACAGTTACGCGAAACAACATTTTTGACTGCCCGGGCCGGCTGACATCTTCACGGCCAGTCGAGACAGATTGCGATTTTGATTACGATCTTTTTACAGGTATGGATCGAGGTATTGCCAAAGAAAGACATGGTATTCGAGGTAAGCCTTCATTTATAAAATCGTATTCTTTAGAGTTTTATCCTTCTTCAACGACTACTAAGATCAAATGGGGCAAAGTTCCGATCAAACAAGGAGATAAGAACGTAACCTTAACCGATCCGGTAATGACAGTTCCAAATCCCGTTGTTGATTCGGGAGTGAAACTTGCAAACTTTAATGATGATTACGCTGGAAAAGCGCCTGACTTGGGGGCCTTTGAGTTAGGGCGGCCGCCGATACGTTTTGGTCGAAGAGCAACAGGTAACCACTGGGCTCCCTGGGAACTTCATTAACACGATTATCGAAAGCCCCCTATATTATCGTTTGCTTTAAGCTCTTCTAATATGCGTATTGTTTCGGCCACTATTGCTTCGCCGGTGCCCCGTTCTACAAAGCTGTGGAGGCCTGTCCATATTTGGTAACCACCCAAATCATAGGCCTGTTTGTCAGGGATATAGCCGATATAATCGTTGGCCAGCCCAATAACATAAGTATATCGGAAAGGAGAACGGCGTTTTATTTCGATTCCAAGCTGTCCAAAAAATTCGCCCGGTACACCCACAAATGCGATATCATCAATGAGTATAACGTGCAGCCAAGTATTGCGAACTTCGCCTTGATGCTTTATGAGCTCTCGTCTCATGTTTCTGAATACTTCGATAATATCCTCAGGATTGCCCCCGAGTCTTTTACGGCAGTAGTAAGATACGGCCTTTTCCTCGGCGTCCTCATCAAACTTCCTTACCCGGTACTTGAACTCTTTTTTCACCGAGTTGACTGGTGAGATTTCGGTCTTCCGGGCTTTGGAATACGCCTGCTTGACTGCATTTTTAATCCTGAGTATCCTCTCGTCCGTGGAAAGGGTGAGAACATGAGTGGAACCAAACGCCCCCGGCGTAAAGATTGCTGTCCCGCCAAGCTCTTCTTCCAACTCCTGGGCCGCCAATCCATAGAAAGCGGGAGACCGACCAGAACTGCGAACTCCGATATTGTGTGAAGAATGGTTGAATAAAAGCGCTTCCAAGTCCCCATCCGCTCGCTTGAAGGCGAGAACCGGCAGTTCGGGGTCAAAAGGGCCGGTTGGTCTTAAAGCATCAGCTCTGGAGCCGACCCAGTAGATTGTCCCATCCTTGAGCAACTGACGGCTGTTTTGACCGACTGTGGATTCCTGGCCCAGCCAAAAATACATTGAAGCTGATGGGGCATTTTTTAGCTTCTGGTTAGCTTTGTGGACAGCCGATACAATAGCTTCTTTCACACGCCCACAAAAGATTTCATCTCGTTTATATCCGTGTACGGTGACGGTTGTCGGGGCGTGATGTGTGTGAGTAGCTGTGATAAGAGTATTTTCAAAAGGAATGTTTTCTTCGGCCTCGATTTTTCTGCAAACATCGTCAAGAATGTCCCGCTGTAAAACTAAGACATCGCATGAAACGATGCAAACCTTGGTGTTTGCTTCAATAACTATCGCAGAAGCTCTGAGCTTGCCTTCCTGCCCTAAAACATGGCCGGGAGATATGCCTCCAGCGATTTCCATCGAATCATCGCCTACAATTTCTGCTGCGGCAGCGGCTACCTTTATGTCTTTCGTGCCTTTTCCTAATATAGGTATGCAGGCTGCCGACAATAGCAGGAATACGACCAATAGTATGCCGACCGTTCTCATTTTTTCTGCTCCATCCATCTTCATATATTCTTATCTTGTTCTTTGCAGCAGGGCGATGGCGAGTTGGCGGAGGGTGTCGGCTTTTGGGCCGAACGGGGCCAAGAGCGCTACCGCGTCGTCGGCGAGTTTCTTAGCCAACTGTTTTGATTTTTCGATTCCCACCACGGCGGGGTAAGTCATCTTGCCGGCCCTGGCGTCTTTGCCGGCCGTCTTTCCCAACTGCTCACTCGAAGCACACACATCAAGAATATCGTCGGCTATCTGAAACCCCAGTCCAATCTTCAGACCATATTCACAAAGGCAGTCAAACTGACTTTCATCTGCCTCGCCGCAGATAGCTCCGCAGGCAGCGGCGCATCGGAACATCTTGGCTGTTTTGTTCGTGTGGATTGCCTCGATTCTCGATACCAGATTTGCGTCATCTGGCGTCGCACCGACGGGCTTGGACGGCATCGAGCATCGAGTATCGAGAAATTGTCCTGCAATCATACCAGCGGGGCCGGCTGCCTCTGCTAGTTGGCCAATCAATCTTACCGCCACAGCCGGTTCGTCAATCTCTTTGGCCAAAATCTCAAACGCAAGTGTCAAAAGGGCATCGCCGGCCAGGATAGCCGTTGCCTCATCAAAGGCCTTGTGGCAGGTCGGCTGACCACGTCGAAAATCATCATCATCCATTGCCGGCAAATCATCGTGCACAAGCGAATAGGTATGCACCATCTCGACCGCCGCCGCCGCAATTTCGGCATTGTGGTTTATTTCCGCCCCAGGCGGACTGACAAGCTCGCAGCACCAGAGAACCAACGCCGCACGTACTCGCTTGCCCGGCGCTTCAAGGGTGTACCTGAGGACTTCTTTCAAATCGCTGTTTATCTGCTGGGAAGCTAAGAGCCGCTGTAGAGTATTATTAACGAGCTGTGCTTTCCGGCGTAATTGAGCATTGAAACTCGCATCTCGCATCTCGTATCTCGCAACTGATTGATTGACTATTGACTATTGACGATTTACTATTTGTACCCGAGCGACGAAATAATAGTAAATAGTAAATAGTAAATAGTAAATTGAAAAATGGTTCTAATTCTTGGCGTTACCGCATCCGGCAAAGGGCGATTGGCCTTTGGTCTGGCCGAAAGCTTAGGTGCTGAAATAATCAGCATCGACTCAATGAAGGTTTATCGGCGGATGGACATCGGCACCGGCAAGCCGCCCAAAGAGGTCCGCGCGCAGCTTCAATACCATTTGATTGACGTAGTCGAGCCGAGTGAATCCTTCAGCGTCGGCACTTTTCTCGACCTGGCTTACGAGGCAATGGAGAAGATAAAGCGCCGCAATAAGCCGGTCATCGCGGTCGGCGGAACCGCTCTGTATATAAAGGCCCTGCTCTATGGCCTCTTTGAGGGCCCCGGAGCTGATGAGCAAATACGTGCTGAATTGCAACTACGAGCAGAAGCCGAGGGGCTGGAACAACTCTATCACCAATTAGAAACAATCGATTCGGCAGCCGCCGAGCGCATCGGCCCCCGAGACTGCAAACGTATAATCCGCGCCCTGGAGGTTTATAAACTTACCGGCAAGCCCATCTCAAGTCTCCAGAAGCAATTCAACGCCGAAAAACCCAAGCATAACTGGGCTATAATCGGGCTGCGAAGGGAAAAAACCGACGCCAACAGCCGAATAAACAAAAGGGCAAAAAAGATGATTGCCGCCGGCCTTGTCGATGAGGTCAAATCCCTGCTGGCTGAGGACAAACCTTTAAGCAAGCAGGCCCGATGTGCGATTGGCTACGCGGAAATAATCGATTATCTCAACGGGAAAATGAGTTTGGAAGACGCAATTGAACTTATAAAGAAGAACACCCGCCGATTGGCCAAGAACCAGAGGACCTGGTTCAGAACGTTTAGGAACGTTAACTGGCTCGACATCGAGCCCGAAGAACCAGCCGAAAAAATCTTTAGCCGCACAAAAACATTACTGCGTATCTCATGAAGGGTGAAGGGACACGTTGGAATCTAAGGCGTAAACGTAAACTCTCTCAAGCAGGTCAGGCGGCTTCGATTTCCGGAATGAAGACGTCGAAGTCTGGGCCGAACTGGCGGAAGTAGCATAGAGAATAAGACCGTTTGAAAACCAGCAGGGGTAACATCAGGACAGTGCCGATATAGGGTATCGCGAGAATGCAGGCGGCGCAGCAGCAGGTTATACACATTGCCGCAAAGACAATTGCGCCGATAGCAAATCCTATGACAATCTGGAAAAGTATGTAGAGGGTAAACCTGCCCTTGTTGCTTGTGAGCAGTGTCCAGAATTCGCGCCAGGCATCGGTGCAGGTAGAGGCGCGGAGGTACATAATCGGCACGACGAAGTCCATTGTGAATTTCATAAGCAGTGCGAAGGCGATTGCCGCAGGTACTAAAATAATAATGGAAAGAAGTATCAGGGCTATTATTGCGGGCGCGCCTATGTGCGCGTTGGTCCTGGCGGCGATGATAGCGATAAAAACCATCAGGCCGATGAATAGTGCAAAGAAAATGAAAGATATGATTCCTACCACGATTCGGAAGAGGAAAAGACTGTTGGCCTGGTGTCGGAATTTGCGCCAGGGTACTTTGATTTCGGCTTTGTTTTGGGCGACACAGTGAAGGAACATAAATCTACCGCGGCTGCTAAGCCAGGTAATAACAAGGCCGATCGCTATCATTAAGAGGAAAGCGGTTATGGCGACGGGAATAATCCAGTGTAAGTTGTCGAGGACGAACTCTTTTGCATGACCGAAGGCTTCCTGGACATCAGGAGTCCCACCTCCTCTGCCGCCTCCGGGTCCGCCTCCGGGTCCGCCTCCTCCACCTCCTTGACCGAGGTATGCAAGCCAGGCACAGAAGCCGATGACGAACCATTTGCCGATATCGAAGGGTTTGAAAAGGATTATCTTTACTCTTTCGAGGGCGGGGCTGATGGGGTCGATTACACTTATATGGGGTTCTTGCGGTGTCATAAGATAAGTCCTCCGAGATAAACGAGCCAGTTAACGAAAATCGCTATCAAAATTATCACGGCAAAAAGTGAGTTTATTTTTATTAGTTTTCTGCTCATTCTTTTGGGGTTAATTATCAGGGCGTAGATTCTATATGGAAGCTGGAAACAAATCAAGGCAAAAATCGCCGGGCCGAGGAGGTGAAACTTTACGGCCTGTTGGAAATTGCCGTGGGCGAGTGAGCAGACAGAGCGTGTCAGGCCGCAGATGGCGCATTTTATGCCGACGGTGTGATATAAGAAGCAGCGCAGAGGCCATTTGAATCCGAACAAGTAAAGCTCGGCCTCGTTGAGCCGGAAGAGCAATGAGGCAGTCAGGATGACGATGCAGAGGATAAGTATTATTATATGATGCACTTTTGATACTCGCTGCTTGTTGCTCGTGATTCGATTCACAATTTGCCGGAGACGATTCACGTTTGCGGCTTTTCTTATTGCTGTTTGAGCTTGCGCAGTTGCTTTTGAATCGGCCAGTCACCGAAGGCGAGGAAGAAGGCCATAATTATATCCGCTATCGGTACGAGCATTAACAGGCCGAGCGCCCAACTGTAGCCTGCCTTGGAGAATATCTTGCAGAAGATCAATACTTTTATGGCGACGACTATCAGCGCGATAAGAATCCCGAACATAAAGAACAGTGCTACAAATACAGGGGCCGCTTCCGGATGGCCATGTCCGAGTTGGAAAGCAGGTTCCATATTTTTCCCTTTCAATTGGTTTAGAAAATTAAGTTAATTAGCAGCGTTGCTGCGAATACTAAGCGCTCAGTATAGCAAGTTTCTGTTTGTTTACAAGGGGAATCTGATTGCAAGTGTTGGCAGACGTCAATGTATAATAAGCTTTTATGTTATTTTGCTTCCTCGTGAACGGGATTAATTGGCCTTTTTGTTTCTTTGTGAGCGTTTCTTTTTCGTCCTGGTTCTTGGCGCATTGGGGGCATTGAGCTTAGGCAGCCATTTTGCGAGCTGCTTCTTGACGCCGGCATACTTAGGGTCGTTGGCGAGATTGTTCCACTCCAACTCGTCTCTGTCGTGGTCGTAGAGTTCTTCGGTGCCATCACTATAACGGATGTATCGCCAGCGCTGCGAGCGCAGCGAATGATTATTGCGTCCATACGTCGTCAGTGCCGGGCGGTCCCATTTTGCTTTTGGGTCCTTCAACAGCGGCAGGAGGGTTTTGCCTTCAAGGCCCTTCTTCGGAGCGAGGCCGCATACATCTATCAGCGTCGGGTAAATGTCGATGAAGCTTACCGGCCGGGGGCATTTTTGGTCCGGCCTGGTTATTGCCGGCGCAATTATCATAAGAGGGGCGTGTGTTGCCTCTTCCCACAGCGCGAATTTACGCCAATGGAGCTTTTCGCCGAGGTGCCATCCGTGGTCGCCCCAGAGTATGATGACGGTGTTGTCCGCATAGGGGCTTTTATCCAGGGCATCGATTACCCGGCCCACGCAGGTATCTACGAAGCTGATAGATGCGAGGTAGCCCTGTACGGCCTTTCGCCACTGTTTGTATTCGATGACTTTTTTATGGTCACCCTCAGGCCTTGCCATCCGTCTGCCTATCGGGGGGACATCGTCAAGGTCGTTTTCGTTGACATTCGGCAAGGTTACCTTTTCGGGCGGATACATATCAAAGTACTGCCGGGGCACGTACCAGGGCAAATGAGGGCGGAAGAAGCCGCAGCCGAGGAAAAACGGCTTGTCGTGTTCTTTGCGCAGCTCCGAGATGGCCCAGGTAGCGACTTTCGAGTCGCCCATCTGGTTGTCGGGTACATCTACCGGCCCCCAGTCGAAATGGGCGGTTTTAGGGATGCCGTTCAGCGGCCGATTCGGGGGCATCGGGTCGTCGGGCTTGTTCTTTTTCTGGGATGGGAAATACTCGTGCCACGATGGCGGGTCCGGGAAACGTCCGTGGTAGATTTTGCCGCCGCCAACGACGCGGTAGCCGTTGGCCATAAAGTGCTGCGGCAGTGTGGTGGCATCGGTGAGCACCGGCGACTTTCGCCAGGGCTGGGGATTGTTATAGACGCCGGACGTTGACGGCAGAATTCCCGTCATAAGACTGGCCCGCGAAGGATTGCAAGCCGGGGCCGAGCAGTGGGCGTTTGTAAAAAGCACTCCTCTTTGCGCAAGTCGGTCGAGGTTCGGCGTCTTTACATCGGGATGACCGCCCAGACAGCCAATCCAATCATTCAGGTCATCGATGGCAATGAACAGCACATTCGGCCGTTTGGTCTGCTTCGATATCAGGCGTTGAGAAGCGCTCGCACATCCCGGCAGCGCAACTGTCGCTGCACTCGCCGCCGTTAACTTTAGAAAATCCCGCCGATTCATGGAATTTGACATCTGATTCATTTTTTGCCTCCCATTTATACCTTATTTTTAATTTGGCTTGATTCGATAAGGTTTTTCCAGCGGTTGATGTGGCCGTATTCGTCGGCCTGGTCCTTTTCAATTATTCTGCGAGAGTCTTCATCCCAGTCTATTGAGCTGAGAAGTTGGTCATAATCTTGGACGGCTTTTGTCTCGACCCAGATGCCGGTTTTAAGAGTTGCCTTTGCGCCCATCAGCCGCGAGCCGAAGCCGAATACGAAGCCGACGAGCCAAAATGCCCATCTGAGTTTGCCGGGTTTGAAGCCGTATTTAAGAAGCTTGACCTGAAAGTCCTGATAGTGCGTCATCTCGTTGCACATAGCAGCAATTAGCTGGCGATTTAGCTCGCTCGGCTCTCTGGTTATCTGAAACTTGTAGATATTGGCTGCCATAAGTTCCAGAGTGTGTAAAGTGAGCAGGCCTTTTCTGATGGCTTTTAATCTTGATGGAGACATCTCCCGGCCTCGCAGCTTGACATCTTCGCTGAGCAACTGAGGCCGAATTATCGAGATATCGTAGTCGCCATTTTTGAGCGTCTGTCGATAATTTTTTTCCATCTTTGCGTCGGCACTATACTTTCACTTTATCCCTGACCGTTTCCTGCCACCGGTGAATCTTTTTTGTCAGCCGGCTGATAACATCCTTGTGCCGGCCCGAGTCGAACAGATTCGTGGTCTCGCCGGGGTCCTTATTCAGGTTGAATAACTGGCACTTATCCGCATCGCTGAGGCACAGTTTCCAGCCGTCCGGAGAGACGACCGTACGGGTATGCTCATTTTCAAGGCGAGCGAGTTCTTCCCTGGAAGCCAGACTGGTTCCATCATCCTTTACCTTAACAGCTTTGCCAGACGGGTTCCATTCAATAAACACGTGGTCTTCAACAACCTTGCCGCCCTTTATTAGCGGAACGAGACTCTGGCCCGGAAAATTCTCGTCGGCTTTGCTGCCCATCAATTCCAACACTGTTGGCACCATATCGATATGGCTGACGCTGTTGTTGATTAGATGAGCTGTTCTTGTCATCTGCGGGATGCGCATAAGCCAGGGTATCCTGACCGCCTCCTCGTACATCACAGTTTTTCCCGTCATATTATGTGCGCCCATCATGTCGCCGTGGTCGCTGGTATATACAACAATGGTGTTGTCGGTAAGCCCCAGGTCATCCAGGGTTTTGAGAATTACCCCTACACTCATATCGACCTGCGTAACCAGGCCCCAGTACTTGGCAATCAGTTCTCGTATGCTTGCCTCATTGCCGTATTTGTCACGACACTTCTGGCGTTTGAGGCGGTATAGCAGGGGTTCGTTCTCTTCGAGGGGGTCTCTGAAGTTTGCAGGCAAATTGACCTTGTCAGGGTCGTGTTCCTTATCGAGCGGCCCAAAGTAGGGCGAGTGCGGTTCGAGGAAGTTAATGTACAGCATAAAAGGTTCGTTGCGATTGCGGCGAAGGAATTGGCAGGCCTTCATTTCGAGGAATTTCGGCTTGCAATGCTCGAGTGGCCGCCTGGCTGCAAAGCTCCGGCTGAACTTGTTACCATTGTCAGGTTTGTAACCGTGCTCTATAAGAAAATGATGATAGTGGCTCCTCTTGCTGCGGTCGCGTCCTTTACGATAGTATTTAATATAATTATCTTCGATGGCGGCCCATTCTTCGAAGCCGTGCTGAACGAAAATCTCATCGCCCAGGTGCCACTTGCCCATATAGGCCGTGCGATAGTCCGAGTCGTTGACTATCTCCGGTAGGGAGGGGATATCCTGAGGCAGCCGGATATTGTTAGCGGTACAGCCGCTCGTGTGCGGCCAGAGGCCTGTCATAACCGCCGAGCGATTGGGCGTGCAGACCGGCTGGGTTACATAGGCCTTTTGGAAAACCACACTCTCGCCGGCCAATTTGTTCAGGTTAGGCGCATGGATTTTCGTATTGCCGTACGCGGCCATAGTGTCGGCTCGCTGCTGGTCTGTCCAGATAAAGAGTAGATTGGGCTTGTCCTGTTTTCGAGAAGAAACCCTTTGGGAAATGCCGGCGCATCCTTGCGTGACCAGCCCCGCTGCTGCCATGCCAACGGCTTTGACGAACTCTCTTCGACTGATTTCAGATTCCACTATAAGGTTCATTCGTTGGCCCTCCTGAAACTGTAATTTCGCATCACAAGAATACTCCAAACGAAATCGTTATTCCTTAACATATAATAATTCATTGCTACAGTTTTGACAAAGATTTTGCCGTATCGATAAAAAGCTTGCGAAAACGAGTGTTGATTGCTATCTTATGCAGTTCGTTTTGACATCAAAAGTGTTTTGGAACCCATATTTTAGGAAGTTAATGATGAAAAACCCAGGTCTGTCGGAACTTGATGAGCTTTGTGTCCAAACGATTCGGTTTCTGTCTGTGGAAGGTGTGCAGAAGGCGAAATCGGGTCATCCGGGTATGCCGATGGGAATGGCGCCGGCGGCATACGTGCTCTGGACCAAATATATGAAATATAATCCGGCCAATCCGAGATGGCATAACCGGGACAGATTTGTTCTTTCGGCCGGCCACGGTAGTATACTGCTGTATTCGCTGCTGTATTTGACCGGTTATGATTTGGGTCTGGATGAATTGAAGAACTTTCGGCAGTGGGGCAGTAAGACGCCGGGACATCCGGAATACGACCTGGAGCGCGGCGTTGAAGTTACGACCGGGCCTTTAGGGCAGGGGATTTCCAATGCGGTTGGAATGGCAATAGCCGAGAAGTATTTGGCCGGCTATTTCAATCGAGATGGTTTTGGCATCATCGATTATAAAATCTATGTCATTGCCAGCGATGGTGATTTAGAAGAAGGCTTTGCCTCGGAGGCCAGCTCGCTGGCGGGACATCTGGGCCTGGATAACCTTATTGTTGTTTATGATGACAATCATATTTCTATTGACGGTAACACTGACCTTGCATTTACGGAGGACAGGGCCAGGCGTTATGAAGCATACGGCTGGAACGTGCAGGAGGTTGGCGGTGACGGCAATGATATGGCTGCCTTCGAGAAGGCGCTGGCCAATGCCAGGCAAGAAAAGGAG
>JAUWBI010000021.1 GCA_030601745.1 Phycisphaerae bacterium | reverse complement strand
TATACAATAGCGGCAGCGGCTTTCAACTAAAAGCTTCTCGCCGGCCAGTTTGGTTTTGCCATAAGCATTTATCGGGTTTGGCAAGTCGGTTTCAAGGTAAGGTCTTTCAGATTTGCCGTCAAAGACAAAATCGGTGCTGATGTGCAAGACCCATATATTGGCTTGTCTTGCAAGAGCACCCAAACGCCCTACCGCCGCTCCATTGACCTGGTATGCCGGATTGGTTTCGCTCTCGGCCTTTTCGACATCCGTATAAGCAGCACAGTTGATTATCGCTTTAGCATCCCTGATAGCTTTGCCGAGATGCTGCTCGTTGGTGATATCAAACTCCGGCAGGTCAAAGACTTCAAAGTTAATACCCTGCCTTGTACATTCACGCGCCAAATCCGTGCCGAGCATACCCTTGCCGCCGAGGATTGCAACTGTGTTTTCAGCCATCTTTGCGAGTCCAGTCATAGGGGATATGATTATCGTGCGGATGGGTGCGGAACTCATCGGGGTCTGTATAGTTGTACATTTCTGAGACGATGTTTACTATGTAGGCTTCGGTCCGGCCGACACACATCCAGCCGTGCTGCACGCCCGGCGGTATTCTAACCAGGCCGGGGCAATGTTCGCCGAGGTAAAGCTCATTGACGGTCCCATGCGTAGGCGAATCTTTACGCTCGTCGTAGAGGGCGATTTTAACCATCCCTTTGATGACATAGAAATGGTCGGTTTGCTTTTTATGATAATGCCAAGCTTTGACGACGCCGGGGTAGGTGGTGGTGAAATAGACCTGGCCGAATTTTTCAAACCAGGGGTCGTCGGCCCGCATCATCTCTCCGAGCCGACCACGCTCATCTGACAATACTTTCGCCCGCCGGGCCTCTACACCATCGATAAGCTTTCCTGAACTGCGTATAATCAGCCCTTCATCTGCAAAAACCGTCTTTAGCGGCACTATGTTTTTTGTCATTGCGGCGGCTCCTTATTTTTATATGAACGAGACCCTTCGCTGCGCTCAGGGTGACAACCAGGTCATTGCGGTGGCTCCTTTATAACCAACTCGCTGACTCTACTAAAGGACTCAAAGGTCCCTGCATCACTCCACCATCCTTCGAGAATGTCGAAAGCGAGCTCGCCTTTCTCTATGTAAGCATTATTCACATCGGTAATTTCAAGCTCGCCACGAGCTGATGGTTCGAGCGTTCGTATAATATCAAAAACTGAGGCGTCATAAAAATAGATGCCGATTATGGCATAATCCGACCTGGGTTTTTTTGGTTTTTCCTCTATTTTGATAACGCGATTATCTAATATCTCGGCAACACCGAACCGGCGAGGGTCTTTGACCTGTTTTAGAAGAACCCTTGCCCCTTTTTCCTGCGCTTTGAAACGGTCGATATATTTTTTGAGGCCCGCCCTGAAAATATTATCGCCGAGAATGACAGTTAGCGGGTTTCCATAGGAAAAGTCTTCAGCAAGAGCCAAAGCCTGTGCAATACCGCCGGCCTCATCCTGGACCTTGTAAGTAAATCGGCAGCCGAAATCTTTTCCGGAGCCCAGCAGGTTTACAACATCGCCCATATGTTCAATTCCAGTTACTATCAGGATTTCCTCAATGCTTGCCGAGACAAGTTTCTCAATCGGGTAATAAATCATAGGTTTGTGCCCGATAGGCAGCAAATGTTTGTTCGTTACCTTTGTCAAAGGCATCAGACGTGAGCCTGTACCACCCGCCAGCACGACACCTTTTATACTCACAATAACTCCTTTCCAAAGTTAAGACCGGCGATGAAATTTTTCAACTCGTTTAAACAACAGTCAGCAAAGTCAAAACTGCTCCAGGAATCGGAGGTCGTTTTCAAAAAGCAGGCGAATATCCGTTATGCCGTATTTTCTCATAGCAAGCCGTTCTACCCCGAATCCGAACGCCCAGCCGGTATATTTTTCGTTGTCTATTCCAACGGCGTCGAAAACACTTGGGTCAACCATACCACAGCCACCCATCTCTACCCAGCTTTCCTTACCGGTCTTATCGGCAAGGAGCAAATCAACTTCGGCGCTGGGCTCGGTAAATGGGAAAAAGCTCGGCCGAAATCGCCATTTCGTATTGGGGCCAAAAAAGGCATGGATAAATTGGGCAATGGTGGTTTTCATATCCACCATACTAACATCCTCGTCAACAACCAGCGCCTCAAGCTGATGAAACATATACATATGTGTTGCATCGACGGTGTCCGGCCGATAAACCCGCCCCGGCGCAATAATTCGAACGGGCGGTTTGGTGTGTTCCATAATGCGGATCTGAACCGGGGACGTATGGCTGCGCAAAAGGACGTTGTCGTCGATGTAAAAGCAATCAAAGGGGTCTCTTGCGGGGTGGTCGGGGCCGATATTGAGCGCGACGAAATTGTGCCACTCGTCTTCAACTTCAGGGCCATAGGCCACAGCGAAGCCCATTCGGCCGAATATCTCCAGCAACTCATTCAGGGTTTGGGTAATAACGTGGGTTTTGCCGATGTTAACAGCTATGCCCGGCAGCGTAACATCTATCAACTCGCGCGTTTGCTCCTGCGATTGCAATAAAGTGTTCTTTAGCCGGTCAAACGCTTCGGTGACCTCTTTTTTTATTTTGTTTGCGAGCTGACCTGCGCGGGGCTTTTGTTCCGAGGACAACTGCCCTATTTGGCCAAGCATCTGGATGATTTGGCCTTTTCGACCCAAGTATTTTATGCGGAAATCTTCGAGCGCTGCCGCATCGGTGACTTTTTTTAGGGCCGCAAGGGCATCTTTGCCTATTTTTTCGAATTGCTCAAGCATTGAAACTCCGCTTTTTTGTTTACCAGAGCATTTTCGGTTTTTACTCAGGCGATTGCAGCTCTGGCAGCCTCAACGACAGCATCGAAGCCCTTTGAGTCGGCAATAGCGATTTCGCTGAGCACTTTTCGGTTCAGTTGAATGTCGGCTTTTTTGCAGCCGTCGATGAACTGGCTGTATCTTATGCCCCGCTGGCGGCAGGCTGCGCTTAAGCGTATAATCCACAGACCTCGGAAATCCCGTTTTCGGCGTTTGCGGTCAATGCGGGCATTAACCGCTGCCCGTACGACAGCTTCTTTGGCCTGGCGATACAGGTGACCTGCGGGGCCGCGATGTCCCTTTACGCTTTTGAGGATTCGTTTCTTTGCCTGGTGCCTTGCGGCACCTTTTCTAACTCTTGGCATATCAGCCTTCCTTTGAGAATTTTTCGATTCTTTAAGCTTGCTGGCGGCAACTGATTCAAAGCCGAGAAGCAAGCCTGAAATTGTTAAAACAATTCCACATTTTTGGTATCTATTTACAGAGTTTGGCCCGGACTGTTTTGGCGGTTGCACCGGTCATAATAGCCGAGCCGGCTACCCGCTTTCGACGCTTGGCGCTTTTGCCGCTCATAAGGTGGCTGCCGCCGGCGCGCTTGTGCCTGACCTTGCCGCCGGCGGTAATTTTGACTCTTTTGCTCAATCCCTTATGGGTTTTCTGTTTCGGCATTTAACTGGTTCCTTCAGAACGATCGAAAAGGTCGCCCTTTTGCAATACGCTGCAAAATGGGGCCCAAAAATATAAAGTCGACAGTTTACGTTATTTGCAGCTACCGGTCAATGCAATAAGGTGCAAATTCTCTAAAAAAAATGAAAAATCGACTTGCGATTTTTTGGCGAACCACCCGTTTTACAGCAAGGCACAATGGCAGATTTCGTATATCAGTAATCAGTCATCAATATCACACTTTGCGAGATACGAATTATTTGGGCACAAGTAATAAAGTCATACGCCTTCCAGCCATTCTGCCTGGCCGTTCGACCTTAGCTAAATCCTGCAACAATTCAGTAATTTGCTCGAGCATCGCATAGCCATGGTCTTTGTGGAGCATCTGGCGTCCGCGGAAGAACATCGTGAACTGTACCTTGTGGCCTTTTTCCAGGAATTCACGGGCGTGATTGAGCTTGATATCCAGGTCGTGCTTGTCGGTTTCGGGCCTGAGCCTGATTTCCTTCAGCGTTGTACTATGGCGTTGGCTTTTTTTATGGGCCTCGCGAATCTTGCGTTTTTGCTGATACAGCCACTTGCCATAATCCATTATCCGGCAAACCGGCGGGTTGCTTGTGGGGGCAACTTCCACAAGGTCTAAGCCGACCTCACGGGCTCTGCTCATTGCTTCGTGTGTGTCTACGATTCCTACTTGATTGTTTGACTCGTCGATTAGCCGAACTGTCTCAACCCGAATTCCCCCATTTACCCTTAAACCTCGTTTACTGATTGTGCACCACCTTACCTTTCTAAAAAGAACTAAAATAATTGACTATTTTTAATGTCTTTTCCAATTATCAATTATCAATCATCGATTTCAAACGCTAAATCTATTTTTTTATCGGCAATTTTGCGTTTTGCCATTCTTAAAAACTCGTCAATCTCTACTGTTCTGGTTTCTTTATCTCCTCGAATTCTTACATTGACGGTATTGGACCGGGACTCTTTAGGGCCGACTACCAACATACAGGGTAACTTTTGGCTGTGTGCTCTGGCAATTTTAGCATTTATTTTTTCGTTCGACAGGTCGCAACTGCATCGCAATTGTGCGTCTTTGAGCTTATCTTCAATGATTTTGGCGTAATCATTGCTTTTTTCACTTATGGGCAGGATTCTTACCTGCTCGGGCGAAAGCCATAGAGGCAGATTGCCGCCATAGTGTTCTATAAGAATGCCGATAAAGCGCTCGAAAGAGCCCAAAACCGCTCTGTGAATCATAACCGGCGTTTTCTCGGTGTTGTCTCTGTCGGTATAAACCAGGCCGAAGCGCTCCGGCATCCAAAAATCCAGTTGAATTGTGCCGAGCTGCCAGGACCTTTTCAGGCAATCCCTTATATGAAAATCTATTTTGGGCCCGTAAAACGCGCCATCGCCTTCGTTGATTTTGTATTCAATTGTTTTGTGCCTGAGGGCGTTTTTGAGGGCATTTGTGGCAACATCCCAAATCTCGTCCGAACCTATGTGCTTTTCGGGTTTGGTTGACAGCTCAATGCGGTAATCTTCGAACCCGAAGGCCTTATATATCTCGAAGGTAAGGCCAATGACCCCTATTATCTCGGACTCTATCTGCTCGGGGGTGCAGAAAATATGGGCATCATCCTGGGTGAACTGCCTTACCCTGAAAAGACCGTGCATAACGCCGCTGGCCTCGTGTCGATGCACCAGGCCAAGCTCGGCGACGCGCAGCGGAAATTCGCGATATGAATGTTGCCGGGTCTTATAAACCAAACATCCGCCGGGACAATTCATCGGCTTTATCGCATAGCTGGTGTCGTCGAAACTGGTAAAGTACATATTCTCTTTGTAATTGTCCCAATGGCCGCTCCTGTGCCATAGCTCTTCGTTGAGAATGATAGGTGTCTGGATTTCCTGATAGCCGTATTTATTGTGCACACCGCGCCAGAAGCCCACTATGGTGTTCCAGATAATCATTCCTTTTGCGTGAATGAATGCAAAGCCGGGGCCGGCTTCGTTGAAACTAAATAAATCCAGCTGCCTGCCTAATACCCGGTGGTCACGTTTTTTTGCCTCCTCCAATCTATACAGGTAGTCGTCAAGGTCTTTTTTGGTTGGCCAAGCGGTGCCATAGACCCGCTGGAGCATTTTTTGCGTTGGGTCACCGTGCCAATAGGCTCCGGCCACGGACATAATCTTAAAGCTTCCGACTCTGCCGGTGCTGGGCAGATGCGGGCCCCGGCACAAATCCTCAAAGCCGTCTCCGTGCGAATAGAAACTAATAATGTTACTGTCTGTGTGGCTTATATTATCGGTTTTATATTTGTCTCCGGCCAGTTTGTCCAGGGCCTCGGTTCGGGTCTTCTCTTTGCGAACAAATGGTTTGTCGGCCTTGATGATTTCGCGCATCTTTTCTTCTATACGTTCGAAATCGTCCGGGCGAATCGATTCATCAAGGTCGATATCATAGTAAAATCCGTCTTCAACGGTTGGGCCGTAGACCAGCTTCGTGTCCGGCCAGATACTGCATATCGCCTCGGCCATTATGTGGGCGCAGCTATGCCGCATTATTTCAAGACCTTCGTCATCTTCGGGGGTGATGATTTGAACGGCGGCATCGCCATTTACAGGCGTGGATAAATCTACCAATTGCCCATTTACTCGCGCTGCTATGGCTGCTTTTGCCAGTCCCGGCCCAATTTGCTCTGCCAATTGCTTTGCGGTTATGCCGTCAGCAGTTTCTAATGTGCTGCCATCCAGCAGTGTTACTTTTGCCATAAATCCGTCCGATATTACCAATCCATTCCATCGATTATTGATTACTGAGTATCGATTATTGAATTATAAATTGTCAATTGTCAATTGTCAATTATCGTCTGATTTTATTTGTTGCAATATGCCGCTTTTTCTTGTATAATAATGGGGACTTCATTTTGCCGGGTTCTCGTTTTGTGGCTTTTTGCGGGGCCCTCGCAAAATGGGAGCCCAATAGTTGAGGCAAGGCCTAAATTAACGGTGAGGAAGGTATGATGGATGTAAATTTGGTTCTGCTCAAAAAGAACAACTCACAGAAAGCATTCTCTCTGTCGAGCGGCGTCACGGTCATCGGTCGGCGGCATGATTGCGATTTACGTATTCCCCTTATGTCGGTTTCCAGAAGGCACTGTCAGCTCAACCGTGACGAAGGGGTATTGAAAATTCGCGACCTTGGCTCGCGGAACGGCACTTACGTCAACGGTAAGCGTATTGATGAAGCGGTGATTCGAGCAGGCGATTATATCGAAGTGGGCCCTTTAAAATTTGTACTCCAGATTGACGGAGAGCCCAAAGACATCGCCGAGCCTGAGTTGGCCGCACAAGCCTTGCCACAAGAGAGTGTGTCAACAGGCAATTCAGCAGCCGATGACTTTGAGTCATTTATAGAGCTGGACGAGCTCGACGAATTAGAGGGTGATTCCGATTCATTACTGGATGAGCTCGACTCATTAGATGAAATTGATTCTGCTTAATTTGCTGCGTCATTTATGGACTTGCCCGGCTGTCATTTTTCTAAATCAGCAGCCACAAATATTTTCACAAAAACACAAAAAAAGCTGTACTGAGCAAGCGATTCGGGTATTACGATGATTAGACAACTCCGGCGATTTTACCGAATGTCTGTCACCCGGCGTCCTTCTGGAACGCCCTGCGATAAGGAGGTTTTGTCGTGAAACCAAGAATCTTAATAATCAGCGTCATAATTACTGTAAGCTGGCTTACTGCGTGTAGTTCAGCTTCACAAAAGGCAGACACTGTTAGCTGGAAACACCTCTCGACGGTAAAGGGAGACCTCCCTGTGCCTAACTCCGGAGACCAGCAGACTTCGAGTCTTGTGCTGGATGTCGATAAAGACGGTATCAACGACTTTGTCATCACCGAGCGCACTAAATCACCGTCGGTTGTCTGGTATCGTCGAGGTCCAGATGGATGGACAAAATACGTGGTCGATGATGAAGCCCTGCATATCGAAGCGGGGGCGGACTTCCACGATATCGACGCAGACGGAGACCTCGATATAGTCTTCGGAGGCGACTCGCGAAGTAACAGAGTCTGGTGGTGGGAAAATCCATACCCGAAGTATAGTCCCAAGACCCCGTGGAAGCGTCGCGAAATCAAAAATTTTGGCGGGAGAAAACACCACGACCAAATATTCGGCGACTTTGACGGTGACGGACGAACGGAACTTGTATTCTGGAACCAGGGTGCCTGTAAACTATATATCGCCGAAATTCCGAAAAATCCTAAGAAAGCTAAATCCTGGCAGTGCACGGAGATTTACTCCTGGAGCAAAGACAGTGAAGTAAAGCAGTGGGGAACATATCCCGGGTTTAAAGCAGTCAACGAACATGAGGGACTGGCTAAAGCAGACATTGACGGTGATGGTAAACTTGACATAGTTGGCGGCGGCCGCTGGTTTAAACATAACGGTGGAACTAATTATACACCGAACATTATCGATGCCGGCTATGCGTTCACGCGTTCAGCGGCCGGACAGTTGATTAAGGGCGGTCGGCCGGAAGTCGTCCTGGTCGTAGGAGACGGTTGGGCCCCGATGATGATGTACGAATGGAAAAAAGGCACCTGGGTCAGCAAAAAGTTGATTAAAGAGGTAGACTGCGGCCACTCGTTAGCGGTCATTGATTTTAACGGCGATGACAATCTTGACATCTGGGTGGCGGAAATGCGCTTGTACGGCAAAAACCCGGACGCCAAGAATTTGATTTTATTGGGCGACGGCAAAGGTAATTTTGAAACGCTGCTGGTTTCAAGCGGAATTGCTTTACACGAGTCCAGGATTGCCGACCTGGATGGGGATGGTGATTATGACATTCTGGGAAAACCTTACAATTGGGAAACACCGCGATTGGACATCTGGCTCAATGAAACTAAATGACCTCTCCTCGATATTTGGAAACCATCCAAGCTGTTTGGGAAAAGTCATCACCAGTTATCAAGGCCGATACGCACCTTGTCCTTTCCTTTGCCAATAAGTATGGCCTGCTTCGCCAACACCTCATTCGGGTGCTTCTCTACCTGGTCAAGTTCCAATAGAGCATAGAGCAGGAACCCTACGCCGTCCGTCGCCTCATAATAGGGCTTGGCGGGATGGCCGCGGAAAAGTCCTTTGAAGTAGAGCCTGGAAATGGCTTCGTTCGCCACTTCTCTTGCCAGCTTCAGGTATCTGTCCTCCTTCGTCAAAACGTACAGATGGATAAAGAACGAAATAGTCCGGCCGTACTTGTCCGCGTAGGTGCCGTGTGGGGCGTACTGTTTGGCGTACCCCTCGTACCAGCACTCTTCCAGGCATTTTCGCGGAGGAAGCTCCTTCTCAATCCAGTCGGCGAAGCGTTTTGCCGTGGTCAGGAAGATTTCCTCCTTCGTCAGGTCGTAGGCGTAGGCATAGGCCTGCGCGGTGTAGAGCGCAAATTGATAGTTTATGACGTAAGGACCCCAGAGGTCGAGGTGGCCGCGAGGCTCCTCTTTGGCATAATCATGGCTTGGTGTTCCTTCAGCTCCTGCCTTTACCCTTGGCCCCGGCACCGGCGTGCCATCCAGATTAAGAGACCCCCAGAACTTCCCCGTCTTCTCATCAAACCCATATTTGGCGTAGGCTTTGAGATACGCCACTGCGTAATCTTTGAAGATTTCAACGCCGGTCATTTCGTAGGCCTTGAGCAATGCGTGACAATGCAAACCTGTGATGTTGGTGGTGAAACGGATGCCGTCAAAACGGTTCTTTCCGGCATTGGGCCGTTCGGGAAAAAGATTGGTCTCTTTGTTTCGCTGGTCCCAGTAATAACTCGCAACAAGCCTGGCGCGGTCTAACCAAATCTTTTCTTTCATTCTGGTATAAAGGAAGGCGAATGCGTGGATGAATGATGCTCCGCTCATGCTGAAGTCACAGCCCCGCCTGGCGTCACCATGACGGTTGATTTCGCCTGTTTTCTTGTCGATTACATGCCATTTCCAGATGGCCTCAATTTCTTTGCGAACCGCTTGCGGGTTTACCGCCCACAGCTCGTCCCACGCGATACAGTGTGTGGCGTGGAGCTCATGATGGTTGCCCTTGTGGCCGGTCATTTCCTCCTGGTACACGTCATAGTGCCGGTGCCAGCCCCACCAGAAAAAGTTTTTTTCATCGACGAGATTCTTCATATAATAATCCATATAAGTGCGCGCGAATTTTGCATACTTGTCGTTTCCGGTTACTCTGGACAGAAGAAGCATCGTCTTCAGGGTCGGCTGATCCATCAGCATATTCGCCCCTGCGGGGTTTCGTCGGCCTCGTCGCTCAACCCGCCATTGTTCCTCAAGCTTTTCCGGGTTTTTGGGACAGGTGCGGGACTGAACATCCAGGATACTGACCAGGATGGGTGTATGCTTCTCGCCGTATCGGTCAGTGCCGTACTCCATTAGCACATCGAGGCATTGGCGGACGTAATCGATTTTCTCCGCTGTTGGTTTGCTCGCATTGTTGCGTTCCTTCTTCCTGGCGCAGTCGCCGACGAGGACCAAAGCCGCCAGACCCAGACAGGTCAACGTGACTGTCAGTGTCGTTTGCTTTGCTCTCATAACGTTACCTTTGCTACTGGGTTCCCGCTCTGGGATTTTTTTCAAAGTGGGGCCCGAATCCCTGGAACAATAATTTGATGATTTTATCGTATTGTGAGAAATCAGGGACAATAATATGTGCGCCGGCTTTGACCAGACGTGTGCGTTTTTCAATGTTCAGGCCGTGCCTTCGGATTTCATCGCTTGCGATGCCAATGGCGAGCCCATCCCCTTTTCGGCATTCCCGCATCTCAACGGGGCCATCGCCGAAGACAGCGAGCTGCGGCCCCTGCAGATTATTTTCGGTCATTATTCTTTCGATGACCATCTTCTTGGAATACCTCTGTATATCACCCAGCCCCCCGTAAATTCCGCCGTCGAAAAGCTCTGCGTAACCAAGCGCTTTTGACTCGGCGATTACATCCCGGCGGTCTGTCCCGCTTGCCAGATAAAGTTTTATGCCCTTTTGACGCAGCTCTTTTAGCAATGCCAATGCCCCTTTGATTGTGTAGTCATTGATGTCGAGCTCGCCGCGTTTGAATTTTTCGATTCGCCGGTTGACGAGCTCCATAAGGTGCTGGTTGTAAATTTCCTTGTAGCCGAATTTGTCGAGGATTTTATCAGGCCCGACGACGCCGAATTCCCTGACCATTTCGACGAGAGCTTCCATCTGCACAATTGTCTGAATGCCGGTGGATTTGTCGATATAATCGGCGACACGGTTTCGCACCTTATGGTAAAGGGTTTCGTCGGCGGTTTCGTACTTATCGCCGAGAATGGCCTTAATCATCACAGGGGCCATTATTTTTTCCCAGCCCTGTCGTAGGGTACTGATGGTTCCATCGTTATCAAATACGGCGTGTTTTATTTGCCCAAGCGGTATTGATTCATAGCAAAATTCTATTTCGGTCTTGTCGAGATAACGGGCTCGCCGTCGGTCGGAAGCAAGTTCCGGTTGGTAGATATAGTCGGCGTCCTTACCGACTTCGAGGATTTCCGCACCTGAAGCCGTGCCGGTCTGGAATAATTTTTGTGTAGTGACAGCGGCGGCAAAATTTGCGAACTCAGCCGCCTCAGCGGGCCGAACACCTGCGCCCAGGCATAAAGCCAATGCGCTTGTTACCGTGTCACCAGCTCCGACTGTATCGAGCTTTTTCATCAATTGAATACCCGGAACTTCGTGGATGCCTTCGGAATCAACGGTTATGATGCCTCGTGGACCTCTGGTTACAAATACAGGCTTGCCGGCGCGCTGAAAAAGATTTTGGGTGTATCTCCTCACATCGGCCAACGTGAGGACATCGTCTGATTTAACATCGACATTGTTTAACCGGGCTGCCTCCAAATCGTTCGTTTTACGATAGATGTTCTCAAATTTGCGGCCGTAGTGCCGGGAATCCAGCAGGACTATCCTGTCGTTAAACCGTCCGAAGAGGTCGTTGGTCTGGTCTATGAAGGATTCATTTGTGATACTGCCGGGAACTTGTTGGTTAAATATCAGCGCATCTGCAGTTTGCAAGGCGCTACGGATACCGTTTAGCAGGGCATGGTCGGTTGCCTCGGCTCGTTTGTTGAAAAAGCCGAAGTCGATACGGGGTTTTTCATTGCCCTCAAGGTATGGCTTGCCAAAGGTTACGGTATCGAAATTTTCCTTCTGAACCACCAGATAAGTTGTATCGACTCCCAAATCGTGAAGCTGGCGTGTCAGCTCTCTGCCGAAGATGTCGTCTCCAATAACACCTATGACCTGGATGGTTGCCGGCTCAAGGGCGGCAATATTGGCTACGACGTTTGACGCACCGCCGAGCGAATAGTAATGTTTGCCGACCGCCCGGGCCTGCAGGCCGGTTTCCACCGAGACTTCCGAGCCGCGAGCATCGAGCAGCCAATAAGCATCAATACAGAAATCACCGTAGACCGCTATTTTTACGTTTTTAATATGAGTTAGGATTTCATTGATGCGTTCTTTCTTCATAAGTTCGATACCTTTGAGTTACAACTGCTTTTCTGTAATCTTTTTATAGAGCAATGGAAATGTTTGTTTTTGGTCTGCCTCTATATAAAGACCTTTGCCTGCAAAGGCCTGGGGGATTCGTGTTACAATGCTCTTTTGGTCGCGGAAATAATAGCCCTGGGAAGATTCATCGGTCATCTGGTCAGGGTCGTGGCGGCGGAGGTCAAAGTCGGCGGTGATGATATTATTCGGAACGTTGCCCGCATTGGCAGCCATTGAGACTGCTTTAAGCAGAACTTCCGGGCCGGTCACTGCGCTGCCGATATTTAATATCACGCCGCCGTCTGTAAATTTGGTTATTTCGTTTGTGTAGATGAGAAAATCTCGGCCGGAGCAGCCGCCTTTGGCCTCGCCGTCAAAAGACAGATGCTGGTCGGTTACATCTGCGCCTATACCAACGTGAACGGTAAAGGGGACATTGTTTCCATAGCAAGCGGCAAGGACGCTGACTTCAGGATGGAGGAAATCCCGCGGCGAGTCTTTTGCAACCGACGAGAGAACCTCGTTGCGGAAGCCAGCGTCACAAATCATTTTGCCGAGTGTCTCGCCGTAGCCAAGCTTTTGTTCATTGCCGATAGATAGAGCGCGATTGATGTAAGCAAACTCGTAAGCCATTCCGAATCTGCCTTTGCCCAGAGCATCGGGGACATTTTCACTGGTTTGGCCTATCAGCGCCAGTTCAAAATCATGGATAGCCGTGGCGCCATTCCCGGCTACTAAAGTTACGAGACCACGCCTCACAAGGTCGGCAAGCAGAGGGCCAAGGCCGTTTTTTATCAAATGGGCTCCGGTAAAAATAACAACTGGCTTGTCGGACTTTCGGCCCGAAACTATTGCTTGGGCAACAGTCTCGATATCGCTGCAAGTCTTATCGGGCAAATCAATAACAAGATTGTCAAGGTCTGCAGACCGAATAAGGTCATCGAGCGTAACCTTGTTGCTGCGTGTACCCAAAGGATACGTATTGATTCGATTAAGGTCAAAGACGTTGTATTTGCCGTCGTACTGCATATGTGAGCATCTGTTATTTAAGCTTTTCAAGCAACTTCTCAAGCCGCTTTATGGATTGTACCATACAACGAACAGTATGATAGTTCACTTTCCAGGAATGACTCATATGCGTCCAAACAGGTTTGCCCTCTCTGGCGAGCAACGGCCACCACTCACCCACGGGATGATTTATCATCTTGTCAAAAACAAAACGATGCACGTTTTCATAAGCCGGCCAGTATCTTTCAGGCCCGAACCGCAGGCATGCCTCCAGCATACCAATCATAACCTCGGCCTGCTGCCAGAATTCTTTCTCCCTGTCATAGACACCGCCGGAGTGAGGCCCCTCCACGTAAACTCCGCCATATTCATCATCGATACCGTTTTTCATTCCGTGGTCCATCGCTTTTTTAATAATGTCCTGATATTCTTCAAAGCCGGTACCCATAATGTCCGTCGCGTGTGCGAGCAGCCAGGCAAACTCAACGTTGTGCCCGGCTGAGGTATTGTCCTCTGCGTGGGCCTTCTCGCCGCCATCGGCAAAACGGTCCCAGCCCCAGACGATATCAAACTTTATCTGCGGCGCAACCTGCCAATCGGGCATAAACTGTGGTATGCCGGTTGCATATTGCGGGTGCAGTATTCTCTTTATCAGAATATCTATATCTTCCAGCAGTTTGCGACGGTGTACGCTTTTGCCGCTGCATTCATACAATGTGGTAAAGGCCTCCATCAGGTGCATATGCACGTCGAGCGTCTTTCTGTCACCGCCACCGCTGCCCGGCCCGCACAGGTCCCAGTTTCTCTCAAACATCTCGAAGTACCCCCCGTACATCGTATCGGCGCAATACTTCTGGATAAGATCGAAAATCTTCTCCGCATATTCCAGGCCACGCGGATCACCCGTTGCGAGGGTATATTCGCTTAGCGAATACATTGCGAAACTAAACCCATAAAGAATCTTCTTATCAATGGTAACATTGCCCTTACGGTCCACCATCCAGAAGAATCCGCCGTGTTCGGCGTCCCACATTTTATTGATGAGAAAATCAACACCGTGCTTTGCATATTCGGCACATTTGCCTCCGCCGTAACCTGCTCGATGGGCCGAGGACATCGTATAAACGGTGCGCGTCTGAGCAATCAGCGATTTTTCATCCTCGCCGGTATCGTTGCCATCCTTATCGAAGTGAGTAATAAAGCCGCCGAATTCATCGTCCTTGCAGCGGCTGAGCCAGAAAGGAAGCAATTCCGTGGTCAAGTGGTGCTTGCACTCTTCGAGACAGGCGGACACCTGTTTTGCGTCGATACTCATTTTGCAGCCCTCAAAATTACTATTAAGCCATCAGACTATTCATTATTCACAGGGTCAACTCGGCATATAATAACAAAAATGCCCGTTAGCAGCAACGGGCATTAGAGGCAAAAATTTGTCTGGCAATTTTAAACCGGCGCAACCTTTACTTTATCAACTATTGTTTCCTTTTTATCCGCTTAATACGTGTCTTCATGTTATCACTTATAACGTATCCCAAAAATCCGTGATAGCTTTCCTTATGTCATCCCATAGTGGGCCAATATTATCTATTAACTCCAACATCTTCTCGCCTTTGAGTTGAAAACCATATCCACTTACGAATCGATGTCTAAAATTTCTATACTGGTGCAATTTCTCTACTATACTTTGACTAAATATTGCCGCCTTTCCTTCAGGTGGACTGCATGACAAAACTATAAGTTCTTTATGCCAACTCTCTCCTTTCAGCATAGTCTGATAGTATTCTTTGCTTACACGCTTTAAGATATTTTCTACACCATTATAGAAATTCATCAAATAAGTCCCCATAGCGGGTTCTATACAATGGTCCTTAACCTGCGAATCAAACTTATTTCTAACCTCATATAGCCTCTCTAAAGTCTCTTCTATAGCCCTGGCCTCATCGAGTACATCTTCATATAATTCCTTATATTGCTTCTTCATACACCACCTGTCCCTTAGATAAAACTCTTTTATAGAGATGTTCTCTTACGTCATCCAAATCGATTATATCTACTTCATCATCCACTGCCATTGATACCTTACCATAATATTTGAAAAACTCTCTGGGTTTGATACCACTAACCGCGATATCAATATCCCGGGCGGATTCTATATCTTCAAGACACGAACCAAATAATAGTACTTTTTTTGCCCCAAACTCTTTACTAATATCAGTAATTGTCTTTAATTCTCTCTCAAAAACTTCCTTTTTCATTATTCCTTACCTCGTTCTAAGCCGTTCTTTTGCCTTCATATCGTTGTAAAATCGGAAGAATTTTTCGTTTTATCCGCTCAATATGCGTCTTCATATTATTACCTTATCCTGCATTCTTATAGCGCTTCAGGGCTTTGCTAAGTGCGAAAAGTATTTCGGCGAATAAAGTGAACCGCAAAACCCATATTAATATGCTATGATTTTATGTTCTTCACTCTACGCCTCTCGTGATTAATCAAGCTGGCATATAATAACAAAAATGCCCGCTAACAGCAACGGCCATTAGAGGCAAATCTTATCCAGACGCAATTATTTACTTCTCAAACCGACCGATTTTTGCTGTCATCCCTTTCTCACCGCTCCGATTTCATACAAAAAGTCTGGAGACACGTCCGCGTCGTTTTCCCAGACTATCGTATCTATGTCCGGATTTACACGGACGGTTTTGAAGTAATCAATATCCTTCAACGGTTCAAAAATCTCTCCATCCAGATATGGTTCCATATCGACGAGTTTCACAACTCCATTTTCAAAAGTCAATAATAGCTTATATTCAGATACATAGGCTACATCTTTTACAAGATGCATACTACACCTCCTATACCAAAGGCGCAATCTTACGTAATGGCTTTTTCGCCATCGCAAGTTCCCAATCCTCCACCAACTCATCCGTCATTTGTCATAGTGACCCTAACATAAAAGGAGTTTTTACATAATAAAAATTTGCGAGAGTGTCGTCAAGCACAAGCCTTACACACTTATATACCGGGCAGTGCCTCTCACCATATAACCTCTAAACCTATATCTCTGAGAGCTTTATCCCGAGTTATTAAAGGTAGGCTCAAGTGCATCGAGGTAGCAGCAATTAATCTATCCCATGGATCAGCAACTTTTTCTCTTGGGATTCTTTTACTTTTTTCAATTATCGGTAGGCACAATGGTTTAACCTTGTAATTCTCTGACGAAGACACGATTGCAAGAAAAGCGTCAAAGTCAGAAATAATCTTTTTCTTTTCAACGAGATAGAGTAACTCAAAAAAGACAATACATGGAATGAAAATACAGTCTTGATAATTATCCACTTTTTGAAAAATCCCTTTCGCCTCGGAGGAAAGTTTAGAGTCATTCGTCATGTACCAAACTAAAGAGTGAGTGTCAGTAACAAATGGCATCACCATTTCTCCCCAAGTTTCTTTAGCAGACCCTCTCGTATTTTTTCAATATCTCCTTCCGTAATCTTTACACTTTTCCAAACCCCACCCAACTGTACTCTGTTCAGATTTTTCTTAAAGTCCTCTAACTCTTTCATATATGGCATAATCCCAATACCATAAATATCACCCTCATCATCCCACCACAATCTAAAACTTCCGAATTCCTTGGATGGTTTTCCCTCTAATGGACGAAATTTTAGCACCAATTCATCCTTGGTTGGAATATATGAAATTGTCATTTGCCTCCTCCAGAGACCAATAACAGGAAAGCAAGAAGGCCCCCCAAAACAAGCAACACTTTCTCTTTCTCTTCCTTTCTCAACTTTAGCGATTTAACATAAGTCGACAACTTGCTCAAAGCCTGCTGATATTGATACCGGTCGTATTCAATATATTCCCTCCCCTGCAACGCTGCAAGGTCTTTCGGTTCTATTCCCTTTTCCACCATAGGAATAACCGGTTTATCCCGTTGTAATGAATACCCAATTTCTTGTTGTACCCAACTTGATCTCATTCCGTTCCGTGTTAACAGCACAACTATACAATCGGACTTTTTGATTTGTTCAAATACTTTCTTGTCAAGACGCTCGCCTGGGGTGAGATACCACTCTGCAACAAATACTTCTACCCCAAACTTTGAAAGCAGATTCGCGAGTGATATAACAAGTCCTTGGTCTTGGGCGCTATGGCTTATGAATACTCTATATGCCATTTTTGCCTCCGAATCTTTCAAAATACAGCGTTGCGGGCAATTCAAAACAACCGAAATACTTCATTAATGAATTACTATAGGCAAATCTTGTCCAAATGCAATTATTTATTTCTCACCCCGGTGAGCCAGCATGACAAAGTGATTGCCACGGTTCGCCTTGCAATATGGTGGCAATGACACAAAAATGATGCCCTGGCCTGCAAAGGTACCTTCCCCTTTACCGTAATTCAGCTTTTTGCCTGGTCGAGGATGAGGTCTTTTACTTTCTGGCTGGGCAGATTAAGTGCGCCATAAGCAGCAGCGGCGGCGGCGCGTAACTCCGGGTCAATCTCCTGCGAACTAACCAATCCATAAACGGCGTCTATCATTTCGTCATTAAGCAGATAGGCGTTAATTTTCGCCGAGATGGCCAGAGAATCAAACGCAGCTATCCGAACGTCCATATCGTTGGTTTCGGCAAGGGCCATTGCAGCTATCGAACGCTGGGCACCGGGGCTGTCGAGATGGGCCAGAATCCGGCCAGCAAGAACCTGGATTTCGGCCCGCTTATCCTTTGTTGCATTTATAAGAGCACCTTGAGCAGCAGACAAATCAATAACACGATTCCGCGTCTGGACTAATTTGAGCATTACTCTGGCTGCACGCACGGCATAACTTGTGGCTATCCATTCATTTGCCAAATCCACATTCTCAGCAGTTTCGGCGAGGGCCTGTGCCAGATTCTCAACGACCAGCTTACTCTCGGCAAACGCTTCTTTGGGCCCGGCGGCAGCTATTGCTATCGCCGCACTATACCTTACGGCCTTATCATTGAAAGACAGAGCCTGAACCAGCGGCTGAGCTATGCCAAGCCGATAAAGCAATGATTTCTCACCTGCGGTGGTGGCCAGTGCCTCTACGACGCCGAGCGCGACAAAGGCATTTTTGTCCTTGACGGCCCGGGAAAGGGCCTGATGCAGATATTCAGGACCTGCGGTGGTCGCATAAGTCATCGCATCGGCGTGGCCGGGGCCAAAGTAATCGGGCATACTAACATCGGCGGACTCGGCCTTGAAATAGGCAGCCACCCAGAGGCCAATCGCCTGGCCGAATCCGGCGTCGGCCTTTAGAGCCCACTCACACACACGCATCGACATAAGTTCGTTAGAATAACTCTTGTCAACCTCTTTGCGTTCCAGTCGTTGAGCGGCTGAATCCCAGAACCATATATTTGCAAAATTCGCATCTTCCGCCGGAGCTAATGATTCGGCGTGATAGTAATAGCTCTCGGCAAGTCGATGGAACAAATGAGCTGCGGGAATTTTCAAGGCCGCAGGGTCAATTTGCCTGATGCTTCGCACAGCCAGCTTGCGAAGTTCGGGTGAATCGTCATTTTCGATAATGTACTTTAGATAGCCCAGCGATTGGGGATAGCCAATCCCGCCCAGTGCCTTTATTATCTCGGCCTTAACCGTCACGTTTTCGGTCTGCAGGCCGGCGGCAAGCGGCCTTATCGCATCTCTGCCGATTTGTGGAAGCGCCCATATAATATTCGGCCATTCTTCTTTGCGGGACCTATCAGCCATTGCATCGAGCATATACATTATTGCGTATTCGCCGGCGTCCTGAAGACGTTTAACCGCTGTAAGTCGCCCACGGGGGGTTTTGCTGCTCAGTCTTTTTATCTCCTCTACGATAATCCTCGGGTCAGACCGGCGGATGAATAGGCCCTGCTTGATAATGTCCTGGACTTTCCTGCTGAGCTCGACCAGTTCGGCATCAGGTGCAGTGTCAATAACCCTTAATAAAATTGCATAACCCCGCGGATTTTCTTTGCTAAGAGCGAGCAATGCCACAGGGTCAGGGTTACTATCGAGAATAACCTGTGCATATCCCCTGGCCAAATCGAGTCGGCCAATCTTTGTGTAGTGCAAAAAGTCGTTCCAGTTCTCCTCGAGGGTCTGACCAAAACCGGCGCTGACTACAAAAAGTCCTACTGCTAAAATTGCTGCAACGATTTTTCCGTTAAACATCGAAATATCTCCAAAAAACCCGTTTGTTTTATCACAAAAACAGGTTGGGCTGCCAAAAGACACAGAAATTAGCCTGGCCGGCCCTTACCTCCAATATACCTATATTGCAGCGGCTTTTCGCTAAGGCTAAAAACCGCAAGTCGATAAATATTCGTCCCTCGAACCTATATAATACAGAAAAATACTCTTTCTGTCAATAAAAAACCGCTTCACGTAACCCCAATAAGGAGCGCCTAAGCGCTTTATAATTGCACTTCGGGCCGATTTCTATTATAATATCGGACACAAGACTTTAGTTTCCCTGAAGCGAGGCACCAGCGAAAAAGAAAAAGAAGCTGATAAACGAGAAAAGAATATGAAAAGGACAATTCTAAACGGCTTAAAACGAAAATAATTTATTGAAAGGAGCATTTTATGAAACGCTGTGCTATCACAATCGTGGTACTGGTCGTGACGACGGCACTGTTGGCCGCAACCGCAGTAGTCCCGGAAAAGCAGAAAGAGCCGATCGTCCCGAAGAAGAAAACCGTCCTCTGGAACGGCAAGGACTTCACCGGCTGGAAACTTTTTGTGTCCAACCCCGCGCACAACGTCACAAAGACATGGTTGGTAAAGGACGGCGTAATTCGCTGTACGGGGCGGCCGGCGGGTTATATGCGCACCGAGGCAGACTATGCCAACTATCTCTTTCACGTGGAGTGGCGCTGGCCCGGAAAAGGCGGCAACAGCGGGGTTCTTAACCATACGGTCGGGCCAGATGAAGTGTGGCCAAAGAGCCTTGAATGCCAGTTGGCCTCGGGCAGCGCAGGTGACTTCTGGGTAATCGGTGGCCTTGAGTGCAGGGAGCACGCCAAGAAAGGCAAACGCGTTAGAGGCCGCAACGTCAAGAAACTCAAAGACAGCAGCGAAAAACCGCTCGGCCAATGGAACAAATACGATATCATTTGCAAGGACGACTGGGTAGTTGTGCTCGTCAACGGCGTGCTGCAAAATGTGGCGACCAGGTGCTCGGAGAGGTCGGGTAAGATTTGCCTGCAGAGTGAAGGGACGCCGATTGAGTACCGCAACATCTATATCGAGCCGCTCGAGTAACCTACGCCTGTTTTACATAGCGGTTGTAGAGAACAATTCCTGACGTTTTGATACCTGTATTCCGTCAGGCAAAGTGCAGCGAGGCTGGGTTTTTGCGCTGGATTCCGAAAATGATTAAAACATAACTTGAAGGGAAATGATTATGAAGTCAAAAAAAGCTTTTACGAAAAAAGACCTTGTTACTGTCTTGTGCTGCGTTGTTTTTCTGCTGATAAGCATCGGAGCCATCGGCAATGGTGGCTACGAACGGGCCAGGGAGTTGGGTAGGCGCTCGGTTTGTCTTAGCAACCTCAAGCAGTTGACGCTTGCCTGGCTTATATATGCAGATGAGAACAAGGACAAGCTTGTTAACGGCGCCGCAGGTATAGGTCGTAAAAAAGATAAGGTTGTGGTTGACAAGGCCTGGACGGGTAAGGATTGGGCTGATGATTACAAAGAAGGGGGACGATTAGACCCAAACGAACAAAAAGAAGCTATCAAAGCTGGAACGCTATGGCCATATTGTAAGAACTTAAAAATTTACCATTGCCCAAGCGGTTATCGGAGAGATATCCGAACCTACTCCATAGTTGATTCTATAAATGGTGCTCCTCAGCCCGGTAATCCTATGGGAAGAGGTCCAAAGGAGGTGATGGACAAGCTGATCATTAAAGAAAGGATGCAGATTCGCAGGCCAGGCCGGAGACTGGTTTTTATTGATGTAGGCTGGGTAACTCCGGGCAGTTTCGCGGTTCATTATCTAAAGGAATTATGGTGGGATCCGGCCCCGGTGCTACATGGTGATGGGATGAACGTGTCTTTTGCAGACGGGCACAGCGAATATTGGAAATGGAAAGGCAAGGACACGATATGGCTTGGCAGGACTCGTGACCGTACTTACCCCTGCACCCACTTTCCGCCTACTACCCCCGAAGGCAAGGAGGATTTGCACAGGGTGCAAAAGGCTGTGTGGGGGGAATTAGGTTATACACCAGGTGCAGGTGATTAACAGGTATAATTTTTTGTGCTCCCCGATTTTTATTCCGCCGGCCCCGTTATACGAAAGGCTGGGTTTTGACGGGCGAACCGGCGCTAATGGCGGCGGCTATCTGCATAAACCTCGGCATTGCGTAATCGAAGAAGCGCTTGTAGCTTTCGCAGAAATAGCTCTCCCGGCTAAAGCGGTCGTCCGGAGGAATCCTGTCTTTCATACAGCCGCCGCGACAGACGGCAAGGTGTCTGCAGACAAGGCATTTATTGCAAAGATTTTGCTTGGCCCGGCCGAAGGTCCGTTTTTTGCTGCCGGCGGCCAGTTTTTCTATCGGCGTTTCAAAAATGTTGCCCAATCGCCACTTCGGCTCGACGAAAAAATCACAGGTGAAGGCATCGCCCGTATGCTCGATAACAATATACTGACTGCATTGTTTGTCGAACGTACAAATCGTATGTTTGCCGTGAACACAATAGGACAGTATCGAATCAAAGTCGCGAATGCTTAAATTTTGCGGCCCGTGGTCGTACCAGCGGTCAAATATCCTGCACTGAAATTCGCCGTACTGCTGCGGCGTAATGGAAAAATCCGCAATATCGCCTGTAGTCGGGTCTGTCTCGACACAGGGGATAAACTGCAGAAACCTGACGCCATTTTCGATGAAAAAATCAAATAGCTCGTCCGGATGTTCCACATTTTTATTGTTTAACAGCGTTAGGGTATTGAATTCAACCTTGTATTTTTTACAGGTTTGAATAGCCCTCATTACTTTATCAAAGGTACCTGAGCCGGAATGGTCGAGGCGATAGTAGTCGTGCAATTCTTTTGGGCCGTCGATACTGATGCCGACAAGAAACTTACTATCGTGCAAAAACCGGCACCACTCGTCATTAAGGAGGATTGCATTGGTTTGTAATGAATTGCCAACTTCCTGGCCGGGGCTGCCGTATTTTTTCTGCAACTCCACCGCTTTTTTGTAGAAATCCAGGCCCATCAGTGTCGGTTCACCGCCCTGCCAGGCAAAGCCGGCCAGTGGAAAACACAGCTGCATATAATCTTTAACAAGTTTTTCGAGCACTTCATCGCTCATTCGCTGTCTGCCCTGCCCGACCTCGGGCGCTCTGTGCTTGTAAAAACAGTATTTGCAATCAACGTTGCAATCTGAGCCGGACGGCTTGATTAGAAGAGTAAACGGCTGCATCACCTTCTTATTTCTTGAAGCATTTTGCTCAATTTTTTGACCAGCTCTTGGTTCTCAGGCTTCTCGGATATATTTACGTTCTCTACCCAGTCAACATTATGGTCGTACAGCATCCGTGCGTACATCGTGCCGTTCTTTCTGCGCCACTCGGTGTAGCGATACCGGTCGGTCTTGACTGAGTCACCATTATAATATCGACTAAAGACTGCTTCTTTCCAGAGACGATTCGGCTTTTTCAAAAGCGGCACAAAACTGTTACCTTCGAGATGACCCGGCAGGGGCAAATCACACAATTGGCAAAGGGACGGATAAATATCCAAATACTCGGTCAGGGCGTTTGTCTTTTTGCCGCCCTTGATTCCCGGCGCAGTTACGATTAACGGCGAATGCAGAGAAGTTTCAAAATTGCAGTGTTTGCACCATAAGCCGTGCTCGCCTAAATTCCAGCCATGGTCGCCCCAGAGCACCACGATTGTATTGTCCCGCAGGCCCAGACGCTCGAGCTCAGCCAGCACCCTGCCTATCTGCGCATCGGTATAACTGACACACGCATAATAGCCGTGGATGAGCGTACGGGCCAGTTCGTCGGGCAAGGGCCCTTTCCTGGGAATAGCCGCATAGGCCCGCAATTCGCCCCAGTTGTGCAAAGCCGCGTCGGGGGCGCCCTTGGGCCTGAAAGGATTGTCGGCAAGGTCAATCTCTTCTCTTTTGTATAAGTCCCAGTATTTTGTAGGAGCATTGAAAGGCAAGTGGGGCTTAAAAAAGCCAAGCGCAAGGAAAAATGGTTTTTCCATATTTTCGAGGCGACGAAGGTCTGAAATCGCCTTGTCCGCAATCATTCCATCAAAATATGCGTTGTCGGGGACATCAGCGGACTCGAAAGCAGGTCCTTTGCCACCCGAGCCTTTTCGGGCAAGCTTTTTGCTTTCTTCCAGTAGGTAGTTCCTCCAGGGGCCTCTCGTACGCCAGGGACTTTCACTCCAGCTATCCTTACAGTCGTTTGAATGGTGAAAGACTTTGCCGTTTGATATAGTGTGGTATCCGTTGTTTTTGAAGTGCTTGGGAAGACTTAGCGCACCCGGCAGGTCCTTCTCCGCCCATACATTGTAACTAATAAATCTATCTCGAGTGGGTCGCACTCCCGTGAGAAGGCTGGCACGTGAAGCGCCGCAGACGGGAACCTGGCAATAAGAACGCAGGAAAATAACACCATCCGCAGCCAGACCATCTATGTTGCCAGAGAGCATTTGTTTATGGCCGTAGCAGCCAAGCTGCGGACGCAGGTCGTCCACGACGATAAAGAGAACGTTGGGTTTCTTCCCACTGGTAACTCTCTTCCCTGCGGCAAACATGCACCCCGGCAGCCCAAGTGCAGCAGCTCCCAGACCCGCAGCTTTTAGAAAACCGCGACGTGAGTAAGTGTATGTAGTCATATCCGTTTTCTCCACCTGATTTCAGAGTTTCCTTCAATTGTTCTCGAATAGCTTTCAGTTCGGTCGGCTGTAGCCTTGCTTCCGATATTTTTCGAGCAAGTTAGTCAGACGCTGCACGATTCCCGGATGTTGGGCCCATACGTTATTTGTCTCCGCCGGATCTTTGTTTAGATCGTATAGCTGACCCTGAGGTTCACCCGGCTTAGGCTTCACACGGCTTGGTTTGGTAAAACCACCAGAACCACGGCCAAGAATCAGCTTCCACTTTCCCTGTCGAATGGCGAACATACCCGACCCGGAGTGGTGGACAACCGCCTCGCGGATGGGTTTATCCGTTTTCTTGCCCAGCAAAGCCGGCAATATGCTGTAACTGTCCTCACCCGCATTGCTCGGCAGCTTTGCCCCAGCGATTGCTGCACAAGTTGCCAATAGGTCAGTCAGACAGATGAGCTCATCGCTGGTGCTTCCGGCGGGGATTCTGGCCGGCCAACGGGCGACGAATGGCTCGCGATGGCCCCCATCCCAGATATCCGCCTTGATGCCGCGCAAATTACCACTTGGATAGTGACCATACACCTCAATAATTGAATATGGCGCTCGTTTAATCTTAGTCCTACCCGGCGAGCCGTTGTCACTGGTTACCATAATTAACGTATTCTCGGCAAGCCCGTTCCGCTCCAGCGCTTTCATAACCTCTCCAACGGTCCAGTCCACTTCCACCACATAGTCACCATAGCCTCCGGCCTGACTGCGTCCTTTGACAAAAGCTGCCGGTGCAATAGGACAATGAGGCGCCGGCAATGCAAAATACATAAAAAATGGTGAATTTCGCGAGCTCTTCGTATGTTTGTTAATGTATGCGACCGCTTTTTCCGTCAAAGTTGGCATAACTTCCACATGCTTGAAACCTGGTGCAATGGGGCCTTTCCGCCACCATCCGTCCTTGCTGGCTTCGCCGGCTTCGACCATCCGGGTAGGCTGCTCTACAACTCGATTATTTTCGATGTAGCAGTAAGGTGGCATATCCAGCGATGCGGAGATTCCGAAGAAGTAATCAAAGCCAAGGGCATTGGGGCCGGGAACAAGCGGTTTGCTAAAGTCCGTTCTTTTGGCGGTCCCCAAGCCAAGGTGCCACTTGCCAATACACGCCGTCGCATAACCGTGCTGCTTCAAGAGCGATGCAACAGTCATTCGCTTGGTATCAATTAAGCTCGGCGAGTAACCGTTGAGAACCCCTCTTTTCAGGCGGGTTCGCCAGGAATACCGGCCCGTCAGGACTCCATAGCGTGTGGGTGTGCAGACCGCAGACGGGGAGTGAGCATCCGTGAATCGAACACCCTCTTTTGCCAGCCGGTTCATATTCGGCGTGGGAATCTTCGAGCGCTTGTTGTAACAGCCCAGGTCACCATAGCCCATGTCGTCGGCCATAATGAAGATTATGTTGGGACGCTTGTGGCCCTTGCCTGTAAGCTGCTGTGCAGTGTTCATACATCCCGGCATCGCCAGCGCCCCTGCACTCATACCTATGGCTTTCAAAAAGTTACGACGGGTCAACATACTGTTCATTTTTTTTACCTCATTTCCACGGCCACGGCAGGACGTTGGCGCGCTCGGCCCAGCGCTGCCACATTGCAGCCATCTGTTTCACACGGTCGGGATGCACCGCCGCCAGGTTGTCGGTCTCGGTCCGGTCTGCGTCGAGGTCGTACAACTCCCACGGCCCTTTTTTGCCCTTAGCGACCAGCTTCCACCTGCCGACACGAATTGCCCGGTTGCCCTCGTGCTCCCAGTAAATCGCTTCGCGTTTGATTGGTTTGTCAGCGAAGGCGGGGACGAGACTTTTACCTTCCAACGGAACTATCTCGTGGCCGTTGTAGCTGGAGGAGTACTTTGTGCCGGCAACGTCGATGCACGTGGCCATAATGTCTATCAGATGTCCCGGCTGGTGACGCAACTCGCCGCGGACCTTAATGCGTCTCGGCCAGTGAACAATCAGCGGCGTGGCAATGCCGCCCTCGTGGACCCAGTGTTTGTAGAGACGGAAAGGGGTATTCGAGGCATTTGCCCACGGCACGCCGTAACTCTGATACGTTTCTTCGGGGCCAGGCATAACCGATGGATTATTGCCCGCGCGCACCGGTCGGCCGTCGCGCGTCTTCCGCGGGATATGCAGCCCGCCCCACCGCCCCCCGATTTCTTCGGCACACCCGCCGTTATCGGCCAGGAATAGAATCAGCGTGTTGTCGAACCGACTGGTCTTCTTCAAAGCCGAAACAATCCGTCCAACGCCCTGGTCCACGCTGTCAATCTGAGCTGCGTAAACCTCCATCCGCCGAACCTGCCACACCTTGTTAGCGGCCTGCTCCCACGGCAGCACACGCCGGTCACGAGCTGACAGCTTCCACTTTGAGTCAACAAGGCCCATCTTCACCATCCGCTTGAGTCGCTCGGCACGCAAAGCGTCCCATCCCTTGTCGTACCGGCCCTTGTATTTGGCAATGTCCTCCGGCAGCGCGTGCAGCGGCCAGTGCGGTGCGGTGTACGCAACGTAGCAAAAGAACGGCCTGTCGGTTTTGTGTGCGCTGATGTACTTGACAGTGTTGTCGCTGATTGCATCGGTATAGTAGTAGCTGTCTGTTTCAGGCTCAATCGGCGTGTTGTTCCGCGTCAGCGTAATCGGGTCAAAGAAACTGCCTGCACCGTGAATGGTTCCGTAGAAGCGGTCGTAGCCCCGCTGGCAAGGCCAGTTGTGTTTCGAAGTCAGATTCTGGTTGCCGCTCCAGTGTCCGACCTGCCTGGTCACGTGCCACTTGCCGGACATATAAGTGGCGTAACCGGCCTGTTTGAGCACCTCGGCAATCGTAACGCAGCGGTTATTGAGGTCGCCGCGATAACCATCAAGGCCGCGGTCGGACATCATGTGGCCCACGCCCGCCTGATGTGGGTAGAGCCCCGTCATCAAACTCGCCCGGGTCGGACAGCAGCGGGCGGTGTTGTAAAACTGTGTGAAGCGCAGACCGCCCACAGCGAGCCTGTCTAAGTTCGGCGTGTTGATTTCCCCGCCATAACAGCCGATGTCCGAATAGCCCATGTCATCAACCATAATCAGGATGATGTTGGGCCTGTCCGCAGCTTTCTTCCCAAAAAACCTCCCGGAAGTGGCTGTACATCCCGGCAGCACCAGAGATGCCGCCCCCGCGCTTACGGCTTTCAAAAACTCCCGACGTGTGTAACTAAGTGTACTCATATTTTTCTCTCCTGATTAATAGCAAAACGGCGGTCAATTTCTCTTCTTGCGTTTCGTGACGGAACGGCTCTTGTGCAGAGGCACAGCCATCTCAGCTTCCATCCCACTGTCGCCCTGCTGCTTCATCCAGGCGTCAAGCTTTTTTCTGAGCGACGCGAGCAGCTTCTGTTGGGCGGGGTCAGTCGCAATGTTCTTCAGCTCGTGCGGGTCTTTTGTAAGGTCGTACAGTTCTTCGGCAGGGCGATGCTGATACATTCTCACACGCTCGGCGGCAAAGGTATCGGTCCTGGCCTTTTCCTTCCACGAGCCCCAAACACCATCGTTAATTTCCTTGTAGTTGCGGCCGTGGGTACTCACGCACTGGAACATACCCTCAGGGTTGAGATTGCGGATGTATTGGTGTGTGCGGGTCCGCACTGAGCGGATGGGGTAGGCCCTGCCGGAAATGATGCCCCGCGTCGTGTGGGCGCCGAAGACCACGTCGTGATGCTTCTTCTTTCGCCCGAGCAGGACCGGCAGAAAGCTGCGCCCGTCGATGTCCCCTGGCGATTTACCCCCGGCGGCCTCGATAAAAGTCGGAAGCACATCCACGAAGCTGACCATAGCGTCGGTTATAGTTCCGGCTTTGACTCTCCCGGGCCAGCGAACGATAAAGGGCACGTGGAGACCCGCATCGTAGCAGGACCACTTGGCGAATATGTTATACCCGTGGTCTGAGGCGTAAACAAAAAGCGTGTTCTGCTCAAGGTTATGTTTTTTCAACAGGCCGAGAACCCCTCCTACTTCCTTGTCCAGCAGGTCGATGTCGGTGTAGTAATTGGCGAGCTGCTGCCGCGTTTGTGGAGTGTCGACCTTATATGGTGGCACCGGTATTTGGCCCGGCTTGTACCCCCCTTGTTTGTGCGGTCCGTGTGGCTCGTGCGAGGCGACCACAAGGCAGAAGGGCTTGTCCCTTGCAAGCGTCATAAACTTTTCGATTCGCTCATCCTTTAATCCCATATACTCGAAAGGAAATTGTTCCCTGGGTTTTATATGGGTTTTGCCCGCAAGAGCTACGCGATAACCCAGGGGCTTGAGGTAATGCGGCAGGGTCTTTACGCCCGGCTTGATACTACTGTGGTTCGGATGACAGCCGTTTCGATGAGGATACAGGCCTGTATACAACGCAGACCGACTTGGAGAGCACATAGACGTCGGTGTAAAGGCCAACTTGAACCGCAGACCCTCTTCAGCGAGCCGGTCGATGTTGGGGGTGCGGACCGCATTATTGCCATAGCAGCCCACGTCGTCAATGCTCTGGTCGTCAGCAAGAAACAAGACGATGTTGGGTTTGTCTTTATACGCCCGAGTTGTAAACTGCTTTGCGGCGCTCGTGCATCCCGGGATGGCCAGCGATGCCGCCCCTAAGCCCGCGGCCTTTAGAAAGTCACGCCGATTTAAGTTTGCATTCATTGCGAAAACTCCCTATTCAATACTGCCACTTATCATATTCTTTTGATGTTAAAAAAGATAGAAATTTCACTTTCCCTCACCACTGAAAATATACCATAAAGAGGTTTATGTTATCATTACTTTTCAATCATTCTGTGGGGCGGCTTTTTGCGGCTGCTTCCGGATATGCAGCCTGATTCTATCAGCCGAACGGGTGTGTCTGGCAGCCGAACCGGCGTTAATGGCGGCTGCTATTTGCATAAACCTCGGAATTGTGTAATCGAAGAACTGCTTATAACTCTCACAGAAATAACTTTCCACGCTGTCCTCAGCCTCAAAACGGACTCTATCTTTCATACATCCGCCCCGACATATATCAAGGTGGCTGCAGAGAAGACAACGGTTACAGAGATTTTGCTTGGCCCGCGCAAAGGCCCGCTTTTTATTGCTGGTGGCGAGCTTTTCTAACGACGTCTCAAGAATGTTGCCTAATCGCCACTTCGGCTCTACAAAAAACTCGCAGCAAAAGCCATCGCCGCTGTGCTCGACGACTAAAAAACCAGTGCACTGTTTACTGTAAGTGCAAATCGTGTGTTTGCCCAGAACGTAAAAGGTTACTATCGAGTCAAAGTCACGAATGTTTAGCTTTTCCGTGCCGTAGTCGTACCAGCGGTCAAATATCCTGCACAAGAATTCGCCATACTGCTTCGGCGTAATTGAAAAATCCGCGATCTCGCCTGTTGCGGGGTCTGTCTCGACACAGGGGATAAACTGCAAATACGTCATATCATTTTCGATGAGAAAATCAAACAGCTCATCAGGATGCTCAACATTTTTGTTGTTAAGCAGGACGAGGGCACTGAATTCAACCTTATATTCTCTGCAAGTTTGAATACCTCTCATCACTTTATCAAAGGTGCCTGCGCCGGAATGGTCCACGCGGTAGTAATCGTGAAATTCGCTGGGGCCGTCGATACTAATGCCGAGAAGAAACTTATTGTCGTGAAAAAACCGGCACCATTTATCATCAAGTAAGACTCCATTGGTCTGCAGGGTATTGCTTACCTCTTGACCTGCTCTGCCGTACTTTTTTTGTAATTCCACTGCCCTTCTAAAAAAATCGACACCCATCAACGTTGGCTCACCACCCTGCCAGGCAAAGCCGGAAACCGGAAAACCAAGCTGCATATAATCTTTAACAAGTTTCTCGAGCACCTCGTCGCTCATTCGCTGTTTGCCCCGCCCAAACTCAGGTGCTCTGTCCTTGTAAAAACAGTATTTGCAATCAATATTGCAATCCGAGCCGGATGGTTTGATTAAAAAAGTGAAAGGCCGCATTTATTTTTCAATCATTCTGTGCTTTTGCAACCATTTTTGCGCCCACTGCCGGGCCTGTCGTGCGGTTTGCAGCTTTCCTTCAAGCTGTGCAATGTACATCTCTTCGGCCAACTGGCCTAATCCGGGTCCCGGCACGGCACCTAATCGAATTAAGTCGTGACCATTGAGCAGCGGTTTGGGCCGTAACTCAACGTCACCCAGGGCCTTTATTCTTTTCCGCAGCCGACCTAACGCAGCAATACCTCCCCTGCCGTTGGGCCTGGCCTTTTCAATCGCTCTTTGCAGCTCGTACAGGTCCCAGAAATATGGCTCAGCAAGTATCATTTTTAATTTAGCTAAAGACATCCGGTCGTCGAGCAGTTTGCCTCTGTTGGTCAGCAAGAATTTTAGATGTTTGTTTTGACTTCTGCTGAGTTTGAGAATCCGACACTTCTCAAGTGCAAACTCCGCCTCGCAGCCGGAGAAAAGCGAAGCCAATGCCAGAGCAAAATCAACTTTCTTTCGCAATTGACTCAATACCTTGATTGCCAGTTTCATCTGCCTGAAAGGCAAACCGGGAAAGATTGCTTCAGCCAATCCGCTTTTGACCAGCATCGACACCCCGGCAGAGCGGTTGGGATTAACGAGGACGCCTTCCAATTCGATTGCTATGCGTTCACCGCTTATTCTGGCTATTTTTTTTGCGTTGCTGCAAATCGCCGAAAAGGTCCCCGGCTCAATCGCAAAGCCAAGTTGAGTGGAAAATCGCACCGCCCGCAACATTCGCAGGTAATCTTCGCCGAACCTTTCGGCGGGCTTGCCGATAGTTCGCACTATCTGCTTTTCCAGGTCGGCTTGTCCATCGACATAATCGATTACCTCCCTTCTGAGAGGGTCGTAAAACATTCCGTTGATGGTAAAGTCTCTTCGGCCGGCATCTTCAGCGGCGCCGGCGAATTTGACTCGCCCCGGGTGTCTGCCGTCAACATAGCCGGTTTCAGTTCTGAACGTGGCAACTTCAATCTGTTTACCTTCGACCAAAACAATCACTACGCCAAATTTGGCTCCGACCTTTAACGTGCGTTTGAATATCTTTACGACGTCTGCGGGTGCAGCGTCCGTAGCAACATCGAAATCGTGGGCGCGCCTGCCCAGTAACATATCGCGCACACAGCCGCCGGCCAACAAGGCCTGGAAACCATCGCGGCTTAACCGTTTAATTATTTTTATAGCTGCTTGTTTGTTTGTCATCTGCTACCCTGCTGCAATATGGTTACGGCCATAGTCCCCCACCGGCGTCGCTCTATTATTTCCAGTCGGCCATACTGCTCTAACAATTCCGTGTGTTTATAAGTCCTGACCACGACAATTCCGTCGGGGGTCACCTGCTCCCCTAATAAAGTAAGCAATCCGCTCAAAGGCGAAGCATCACCTACATCCCTCGTTTGGGCATACGGCGGGTCAACAAAAACAAGGCCATATTTTTGCTGGTCAAAATTAACCGGAGCACCAATCTTGAACGCGTTGGCCCTTATAACTTTTGACTCGCCGGCATACCCGGCCTTTTCTATATTCTTCTCTAAAATTGCGATAACCTTCGGGTCTTTCTCGACGAAAGTAACAAACCCAGCCCCCCTGCTCAATGCTTCAAGGCCCAGAGAGCCGACACCACAGAACAAATCGGCTGTTCGTTCGCCGTTCGGCAGGTCATATTTGTAAAGGATGCTGAAAAGCGACTCCTTGACTCTGTCGGTAATCGGCCGGGACACCTGCGCCTTAGGGCTAAACAGCTTCATTCCTCGTTTTGAACCAGCTATGATTCGCATCGAGCTACAATATACAATATCGCCCTCTTTTGAGCGAGTAATTTTGTTCAGTTGGACTCTGAAAGTTCCAAATAAAATAACTTGTAGCTAAATCCACAACGGTTATAATTTGTGAATTAAGGTAGGCCGGTTAATACATATATGCAGGTAAGCTCTGTCATAATTCGTTAAATCATTATATGGATAGTTTCTAACAAGTGTAAGGGAGGCCATCAAGATGCGGAAATGGTTCAAACAGTTGGATAAAATTCTACGTGGCGATGCAACGCGTATGTCGTTGCTGGCCGAAGGCAAGATCAGGATCCCTGTCGGCGGACTGTCGGTCGCCATCGTGTTGCTTGGTGTGCTATACGGCTTGTGCATGGGTTCATTCGCGATGATCCGAACGGGGGGCGAAGCATACATGCAACTGATCGCCAGCGCCATCAAAGTGCCGATGCTGTTTTTTCTGACTCTGGCAGTGACATTTCCTTCCCTATACGTGTTCAATGCGCTCATTGGGACGCGGTTGTCTGTGGTTTCGGCTCTTCGGCTTCTAATTGCTGCGTTAGGCGTGATGCTGGCAGTGCTGGCATCATTGGGGCCGATTGTTGTGTTTTTTGCGTTGAGCACAAAAAGTTATCCGTTCATGCAGCTGTTGAATGTTGCCACAGCTACTATGGCAGGTGTGTTAGGGCTCGGGTTTCTGTTGCGGACGTTAAACCGGCTGGTCATCGTGCAGGAAAGCATCGAATCGTCACACGTTGGGCCGAAATCAGAAAGCAATGAAGGTAAGGAGAAAGAAAAAGCCTATGATAGTAACCGCGCATCAGAAGGTAAGCCGGCTGAGCCAATCGGTGCACTCGACCGCGCTGGTAAGTTTACCACTCGGAAAGCAAAAAGTGTCTTCAAGGCCTGGACGATGGTCTTTGCGCTGGTCGGAGCCCAAATGAGTTGGGTGCTCCGTCCGTTCATCGGATGCCCAAGTTTGCCGTTTGAGTGGTTTCGTGAACGTGAAAGCAATTTCTTTATTGCCGTATTGCGGGCACTGGTTAACCTATTTTCATCGTAAGAAATTGCGCGTTTGTTGAGCCTTGTTTGGTGGAACGTAAGGACGATGCTGCTTCAAGCCGAAAACGTGTTGCGGGCCAGGCCGTGGGCTGTTGAAGACGGCCACACGGCAAAAAAGTTGGCACAGTTGGGACTGCTGGTGGTCGTGTTTGGGATTGTATATGGAGCGGTGATGGGCAGTTTCGGCGGGGTGTTCGGCCAGCGCTTTTGGCAGGTCGTCTTTTCGGCCATAAAGGTGCCGCTGCTTTTGATGGGTACGTTTGCACTGAGTCTACCAAGTTTTTTCGTGGTTAATACACTGCTCGGACTGCGGTCAGACTTTTCGTACTCTTTGCGGGCTTTGCTGGCAACGCAGGCGGGGCTGACGATTATCCTCACCTCCTTTGCTCCTTTCACTTTGCTGTGGTATGTGTCTTTTTCGAATTACCAAGGGGCGATTCTGTTCAACACGCTGATGTTCGGCAGCGCCAGTTTCGCGGCTCAGTGGGTGCTGCGGCGATTCTACGAGCCACTAATCGAGCGCGACCCGCGACATCGTATGTTGCTGCGGGCATGGTTAGTGATCTATGCGTTCGTGGGAATCCAGATGGCCTGGGTCCTTCGACCATTTGTCGGCAATCCTAACATGCCGACGCAATTTCTTCGTCAAGACGTTTGGGGCAACGCGTATGTTAGGCTCGTGAATATCATCTGGACATTCATTGGGGGATAAAGCCGAAATACCGATTCTCACATTCTTGGCCGCGGAGTTGCTTTCGCCTTCTTGTTATCGTATAGACATCAATATCATTTAAGGCTGAGAAACGTGATCCAGCTCTTTTTTCTCAGAGACTATCTTGGATACTTTGGCAAGAGAAAGGGCCCAAGATACGATTGAAAAAGGGGAGATTGCTTCATCGCGCTGCTTCTTGCAATGACATAAAGTGTGGTATCAAAATAAAAGCTTTTGCATTTGCACGGCGCACTGTCGGAATTTGTCGGCGGGCAGAGTTACAGTCTGCCATTTGGGGCTGCGACGTTTCATAAACTGACGATACTCGTCTAATTTAACAGTAAAAAATGTATATCTGTTTGCGTCAAAATCATAGACCGCCCTGCCGTCAAAATCGACGTCGATGTTCTCTACCTTGTAGGCAAAAACAAATATAGCTTGATGACCGGGGCCGAAAACCTCCCGCCACCTGGTCAGTCCATCGACGTCTTCGGTTGTAACCCAGCATTCAAAGCCCGCTAATTTGGCGAAACTGGTCCCCTTGAACGCTCTTCCCTTTACCTCTGCAATTATTATTTGTTGATTGCCCGGATATAATAAAAAATCGAAGCTCTTAACCTTCAAACGTCCGAAGGCCGCTCTCTTGTGCTCATCTACCGCAATGTATTGAATGCGATTGTCAATCAACCAACTCTCGAATGCCCGCTCGTAATGATTGGGAGAAAAATCTTTCATTTCGACTCAATCTGGCACTGTTGGAGGAATTTTCCAAAATTAATCAGTTCCTGCTCACCGCTTGCCATATTCTTAACTATAAGCTGGTCCTTCTCAATCTCGGAACCGATGATTACACACCTTCCGGCGTTTTGGTCTGAGGCCTGCTTGAGCTGCTTGCTTAATTTAGCGGCCTTATAACTAAAATTCGCTGCAAATCCTGCCGACCGCAGCTTCATCGTCAGTTTAACGGCAGCTTGCCTATAAACTTTATCTACGCAGGCAACAAAATAATCCAGCTTGCGTGATGGTAATTGTTTGTCAAACAAGCCCTTTTCTTTAAGCAATATCGCCAGCACGCTATCGCCGATACCAAAGCCGGTAGCCGGTATGGCCGGCCCGCCGAATTGCTTCAACAAATTATCATATCGACCGCCACCCCCAATGGCCCGAAGCTCACCTCCGCGGTCGTAAATCTCATATACAATGCCGGTATAATAGGCCAGGCCCCGAACTGTGCTGATATCGAACATGCAAAAATCAGCAACCCCCATAACTTCCAACAATTCAAACAAATGCTTTAGTTCGTCTACCGACTCTCTTGCCGTTTCATTCAACTCTAAACAATCACTGATTTGCTCGATGGATTCAACAGCCATCAGCTCGAATATTTTTTTTCGTTTATTCTCATCGGGGACTTTTTCTGCAAGCATTTGTTCAAAAGTATCGCCGGGCAGCCTGCTGCGTTTATCGAGCACCGCATATAAATCCTCAAGTTCGCTTTCTGCGATGCCTATGGTTAGCAACAGCGCTGCGAGCATTTCTCTGCTGGATATTTTCACCACGATGTCAGCAGCTCCCAACCCCACTTCCCGCAGATAATCCAGAGCACAAAATATTACCTCGGCATCAGCTAAGACATCATCCACGCCGATTATGTCAACATTCCACTGGAAGAACTCACGAAGCCGGCCTCTCTGGGGACGTTCAGCCCGGCATAATCGCGGGACCGAAAACCACTTTATAGGCCTCGGCAGCGAATTGATTTGCTGATTTACCATTCTCGCCAATGTAGGGGTAATCTCCGGCCTTAGGGCCAGCTCTCTGCCGCCTCTGTCCGTTAGTGAAAAAAGCTGCTCGACGATTTCGTCGCCGCTTTTTATCTGAAACATCTTCAGATACTCAAATATCGGCCCATCGTATTCTTCGAAGCCGTTGCGGACAGACACTCTTTTCCAGCCGTCAATTATCCAGTTTCTCCGGGCCATATCCGGCGGGTAAAAATCCCTTGTCCCTTTTACCGGCGGTATCTTCATTGCTTTCTCTCTTCACTTTTGCCACTGAGGCACCAGGACACGAAGTCTTAATTTTTAACTATTTCTTATTTTCTTTGTGCCTTAGTGTCTTCGTGGCTATCTTCTTTTTCTTTGCTTTTGGCTTTTCTGTTATGTTATTGTCGAATTTTATCTTTATATACTCTTCCATCTGCTTATCATCGGTAAAGTGCAGCTCGAAGTCGTATTCGCCCTCAACGAAATCACAGTCTGCGTGACGGTATCCTCTGCAAATCCTCGGCCTTTTATCGTAAATCCTGCAGCGATAGTCTTTTTCAGAGAGGTGCTTGCACTTGTTCTTTATATTGATATACCAATCACCGTCTTCCACAAAAACCGTTATATCCTTGTGGCACAGGTACCATTTTATGTCGTCGTAGTCTCCCCTGTCTTCCGGCGTGTCAATCGGCAGGGCAAAATACCTGCAGCACAGCCCTGTGCACCTATCACATTGACTTTTTTTCGCCATCGCAACAAACTCCAAATGCACTAAACACTATATGCTATATGCTAAATGCTGTATACTAAACGCCAAACAATATAAGCTATTGACCATCGGCCGTCAAGAAACGCAAAATGGCTGCTTACTATTTTTCTATTGACCTTTGAATTACTAATGAAACCTGGGTGGCACCCTCAAACTTGTTTGGGGGTGGTGAAAATGCGAAAAACGAGAATCGAAATAATATATCAGGCCTGCCCTCGAACGCAGCGAAGGGATGACGACATTATCGTCATCAACAAGCCGAGCGGCGTGTCGGTTACCAAAGACCGCACAGGTGCGCCCCAGCTTGTCGATATTCTTGGCGAGCAGTTAGGGCCGCAAACATCCAGTGAGCTGCGATTAGTGCATCGGCTCGACAAAGACACATCCGGCGTTATGATTCTGGCTAAGAACAAAGAAACCCAATCGGTCTTTTCAAGTTATTTTGAGAAAAAACTCATCAAAAAGACCTATCTGGCTATTGTAACCGGCCCCCTCCCCGACCGACAAGGCACAATCAATGCAAGCTTGGCGCACAGCCGCAAGAAGCCGGCCCTTATGTGCGTCACTCGCAAAAAAGGCAAAGAGTCGGTTACTAACTGGAAACTGCTTGCTGATTTCGGGACGGTTGCCTTGTTGGCCGTCAACCCATTGACCGGCCGAACACATCAAATTCGTGTCCATTTGCCTAACATTGGATTGCCTTTAGCAATTGACCCTTTGTACGGCAGCAGCCGACCGTTATTTCTCTCCGATTTCAAGCCGAACTATCGACTCGCCAAAGGCCAAATTGAGAAACCGCTCATCGACCGCCTGACACTGCACGCCTACCAAATCGAGATTATTAAAGCCACCGACAAAATGAGTTTTCCACCCACCTGTCATTCTGAGCGCAGCGAAGAATCTCATTACCATCCTGACTGTTTCGTTTCAAAACTCGACAAAAAATTCACCGCTTGCTTAAAAATGCTCACCAAACACAACCCCAATGGCCTCGATGCCTTTATCAATCCTGACGATTTCTCTAAGATTATAAACGCCCAGAGATTATACTGATTATTTTGTTCACTTATACTGTTGAATTTAGCGGTTTTTACTTGACCGCAGTTAATGAATTGACTATTGATTACCGATAAATTATAAACCGCAGATTACGCAGAGAAAAAGAAGATGGATTCCTGCTTGCGCAGGAATGACAACTGTGTGAAATCCGTGGTTAAAAATTACGAGATACGAAATACGCAATACGAGATACGATGATATGGCTGAAAAACAGGTAAAAGTTGGTCTTGTCGGGTTTGGCACTGTCGGCTGCGGCGTCGCAAAGCTGATATTGGAAGACGTTGATTCGATAGCGGCCAAAACCGGCCTGCGCCTTGAACTTGCCTGCGTGGTCGATACCGACACCAAGTCTCCCCGGCCGGTAAAACTGCCGAACGGCATTCTTACCAATGATATAAACCGGCTTCTAAATGATGATACCATCCAAATAGGCGTCGAGCTGGTTGGCGGAACCGATGCAGCAAAACAAGTCCAGCTCAAAATGCTCGAGGCGGGTAAAGACGTCGTTACCGCCAACAAGGCCCTACTGGCCGAATACGGCAGCGAACTCTACAAAGCCGCTCACAAAAATAACCGCTGCATTGCTTTCGAAGGCAGTTGTGCGGGCGGCATACCGATTATCTCGGCCATCCGAACGGGACTCGCGGCAAATAATATCACTGCAATGTACGGCATCGTCAATGGAACCTGCAACCACATTCTCTCCGAGATGACCAGCAAAGACGAGGACTTCGCCGAGGCCCTAACTCAGGCCCAGGACAAAGGCTACGCCGAAGCAGACCCCACGCTCGATATCAGCGGCGAGGATAGCGCCCACAAACTTGCTATCTTAGCTTCTATTGCCTTTGGATACGAAATCAAACTCGACGACATCTTTGTTGAGGGTATTGAAGCTATTTCAAAAGGTGATATTCGCTACGGCGGAGAAATGGGTTACATCCTCAAATTGCTCGCAATAGGACAAAAAGACAAAGACAACAGAGTCTCACTGCGGGTACATCCGTCCTTTATTGCCAGGGACAATCCGCTTGCGCGTGTCGATGGCCCGTTTAATGCCATCAGTGTTTTCGGCAGTGCGGTCGGCCAGGTAATGTACTACGGCCGGGGCGCGGGAATGATGCCCACCGCAAGCGCGGTCGTTGCGGATATTATCGACGTCGCTCTGGGCAATTCCGCCACTACCTTTCGCCACCTGCATCTAAAACCAAGGAACGAAATAGAGTCACTGATAGAGAAAATCGGCAATTGTATAAGCCGGTTTTATATCAGGGTGATGTGCAAGGACCAGGCGGGGGTGGTAGCCCGCTGGAGCAAAATACTTGGCGACCACCAGATAAGTATATCCGGAGCGTTACAGCACGAAGGTATCGGGCCTGACAACACGGTACCGGTGGTAATCATAACACATCCAACGCAGCAGAAAAACATCACCGCCGCATTAGAAGAACTGGAAAAGCTGGATGTCCTCAGCGGAAAGCCGGTCTGCATAAGAATCGTGGATATCCCGGAGGACAAAGATTGACAACTAAGTATGCGATAATAGTTCCTGACGGTGCAGCGGACGAACCGCTCGAGCAATTCGGTAACAAGACCGTCCTTGAAGCTGCTGAAACACCCAATATGGATAAAATCAGCACGCAGGGCAGGCAGGGTCTCGTCAGGACGGTCCCGGTTGATATGGAACCCGGCAGCGATGTTGCACAAATGAGCCTGCTGGGCTATGACCCACTGCGATACTATAGCGGCAGAGCACCAATTGAGGCGGTGGCACGAAATATCGAGTTATCTGCGGACGACTGGGTTTTCAGATGCAATCTGATTACCATTGCCGACGGCAAAATGGCAGACCACAGTGCCGGACATATCTCCACCGAAGAGGCAAGCAAACTGATAAAAGAGCTAAACGACTGCCTCGGTAATGACCGGATTCGTTTCTATCCGGGCATAAGCTACAGGCACTTGTTGGTTTTCAAAGGGCTCGATTTCGACGTTCAGACGTATCCGCCGCACGATAGCATAGGTAAGGCAACAGAAAAGATTTTGCCCCGCGGCAAAGGCGCTGAAATGCTTATCGATTTGATGGCCCGTTCACAGCAGCTTTTCACCAATCACGACATTAACAAGGTCAGAAAAGACCTCGGCGAAAATCAGGTCAGCTCCATCTGGCTCTGGGGACAGGGTAGGAAAGCGCAAATGGAAAGTTTCCAGAAGCGGTTTGGAATCAAAGGTGTTGCTATTACCGCCGTTGACCTCGTAAGAGGTTTGTCGATGCTCATCGGTTTCGACCTGATAGACGTGCCCGGCGCCACCGGCTTTGTCGACACAAACTATCAGGGCAAGGCAACCGCCGCCATAGAAGCGCTCGACAAATATGACCTTGTTTTTGTCCACATAGAAGCGCCTGATGAAGCATCTCACAACGGCAGCGCCGAGATGAAGAAAAAAGCCGTTGAGCAGATTGATAAATATATTGTCGGGCCCGTTCTTGAGGCGCTACAGAATTACGAAAGTTGGCGAATACTGGTAATGCCCGACCATCCTACGCCGGTCCGAAGCTGCGCTCACTCACCTGAGCCGGTTCCATTTGCTATGGCCGGTCGCGATATCAGCGGCATTTTGCATACGACTTTCAGCGAGCCCAACGCTGCTAAGTCGGGATTTAGAATAGACAACGGCTTTGAGCTAATGGAATATTTCTTAAAAAGCTAAAGCGATTGACCGTCAAAACCGAATTTAGTAGATAATAATAGACAATTTAAATTTTAACAGGCAAACTATGGCAATAATTGTGCAAAAGTTTGGCGGCACTTCGGTTGCTGATGCGGAAAAGATTCGCCGGGCCGCCGAGCGGGTAATTAAAGCGGTAAAGAACGGCTATCAGGTTGTGGTAGTTGCCTCGGCTCGCGGCAAACAGACCGATGAGCTTATCGCTGACGCCCTGGAGCTTAATCCAAATCCGCCCAAACGCGAGCTTGACCAGCTGCTCAGTACCGGTGAGCAGCAATCAGTCTCACTGTTCGCTATGGCTCTTGACGCTATGGGTTACGATGCCATTAGCTTTACCGGCGGTCAAATCCGAATGATTACCGACAGCGACCATACGAAGGCGCGGATAAAAAGTGTCGATGCCGAACGAATCCACAAACAGTTGGACAAAGGTAGAATTGTTATTGTTGCCGGCTTTCAGGGTATAGATGAGAATGAAAATATAACCACGCTCGGCAGAGGCGGCTCAGATACAACCGCAGTTGTACTCGCCGCAGCGCTGGGGGCCGAGCAGTGCGAAATTTATACTGATGTCGATGGAATCCACACGACCGACCCGCGAATATTCAAAAATGCCGCAAAAGTGGAGCAGATTAGTTACGACGAAATGCTTGAGCTGACAAGTCTTGGAGCCGGCGTTATATACACGCGGGCCGTCGAGTGTGGCAAAAACTACGATGTCAAAATTCACGTAAGAAGCAGTACCGAAGAAAAAAAGGGAACAATAATTACTCATGAGGTGCCGCAAATGGAAGGTGTAGTGGTTTCAGGAGCGACAGTGCAAAAAGATATGGCCAAGATAGGTCTTGTCGGCGTCGACAACGTCCCGGGCAATGCCGCTAAAATATTCGCTTGTCTGGCAAAGGCCAAAGTGGTTGTCAACGACATCGTTCAAACGGAAGTCAGCCCCGAAAAGGCAAACCTGTCGTTTATGATAGGCATTTCCGATTTGGCCGCAGCCAAAAAAGCTGTAGAACAAATCAAAGATGATATTCATTGCGAGCGCATCTTCGTTCGCGACGATATTGCCGAGATTTCCGTGGTCGGCGTTGGTATGCGAACCCATTATGGCGTCGCAGACAAAATGTTCAGCGCCCTGGCCGAAACCAAGGTCAATATCGATTCAATCACCACCAGCGAAATTCGCATCAGTTGTATTGTCAGTAAAGACCAGGCCGAGCAAGCCCTCGAGGCCGTTTGCGTCGCCTTTGAGCTGGACAAACCGGCTGAAGAGCGAGCAAAAAAGGATTGACCAAACCACCATTGGCTGAAAAAAACAAAACCGTTTATGCGATGAGCAGACGCCGGCGAACCGGCATAATCGTCCTGTGCCTGCTGCTGGCAGCATTATTTATCTGGCTCGACCACAGCCCTATCAGGCGTAAGTGGCAGCGGCAACCCAAATCCGAAGAACAAAGAAAAGCCTACGATTTTGAAAAATACCACGACAAAACCTTCACCGTTGTAAAGGTCGTTGATGGTGACACCATTGATATAGACATCCCCGATGGCCAATACAATCACACAAGAATCCGGCTCTGGGGAATCGACACGCCGGAGACCAAAAACCCAAAACTTGGCGTTATGTATTTTGGCCCACAGGCCGCTGAATTTGCCACGGAACTGACTCTCAGAAAGAACGTTACGGTTTATCTTGAAGAACATCGCACCAGGGGCAAGTATGGCAGATTGCTGGCCTACGTCCAGCTATCTGACAGAAGATTTTTGAACGAAGTTTTGTTAACCGAAGGTTTCGCTTACGCGGACCTGCGATTTCGCCATAGTTTTTATAATAAGTACCCGCAGTTAGAGGCAAGTGCCCGCAGACAAAAGAAAGGATTATGGCCGAACCTTAAACGCGAGCAATTGCCCGAATGGCTGCAGAGAGAAAAGCCAACATTGCTACTTATAAAGTAATCTGCGGGACGTGAAATATTTGTCCCTCATTCTGGTGAACGCAAGAACCAGCTATAATGAAGAGAGTGTGTTTGGCCACCGGGCAAAGTGATTAGGTAATATCCCATGGCTTGGCTGTTTTCCGACTTAAATCCCGGGCACCATGTATTATGGTAAGGACTAAAATGCGGTCAGCTTCCACACGGTAGATAATCCGATAGTTGTGCAATAAAAGCTCTCGAATAGTTTCCTCTTCAACTTCCGGGACAGTACGTCCCATCTCAGGAAACTTCTCTAAACTTTCTACTGCTTCAATAATTTTTTCGGCAAATCGAACTGCGTAATATTACGAATCTCTCCTGATATAATCCCGAATATTTTCTAAGTCCAATAGGGCTGGTTCGGTCCATTCAATCTTCATCTGAAAGAAGTCTCTTTTTAACTTCCTTGTGAGAAATAACGTGTCCTTCTTCAGCAGCTTTCAAGGCAACTGCTAACTTCTTTTTGACATAAAATTCGTACATAATGTCATCCCAGGTTGCTTGGTCCGGCAATTTGTCAATGAGCTTCTTTGCTTCTTCCTTAATAATACTCATAACTTTTCCACCTCTCGGTATAGTATTCATTGATACCTGATTATATAGGTTTCCGAACCCTGGTAAATTTTCTCAACAAAAGCAATGATAGCATATATAGGGCGAAGGGTCAACAAAAAAAGGCGGTTCGCGAACCGCCCCTACAGCGTTTTACACTCTTCGTTTTCTTAGCGTTAGCCTGCTCAAGGCAAGTTATTTTTTGCCGCCTTTATCTATCACTCTAATTACATCTGTCCCTTTAAATCTGGTTCGGTCAATGAGTATGCCGCTTACGGTCAGCTCCACCTCACCCGGCTCAAGTATATCCTGAACCTCTGAGCGGTTGAACCTGGCCATCACAACTTGCTCTTCTTCATTGAACCATATCCAGGGTGCTTCAATTTTGTCCTCGAGAAAAACGCTGTAGGGGTCAATATCAGCAACATTGTACTCTTCAGGAAGGCAAATATAGCATGTAATCCACCGACCTTGGCTTTTAACGTTGAGAGTATCAGGGTCTATGTCAATACCAGCTTCAATACTCAGCGGTTCACGCACAGCAACAATTTTCCACGAATAGAAATCTTCCCCCACGTCCTCATCAGTTACAGAAAGGACAAGTCCATCTGCCGTCTCAACCGGATATATTGTCCTTCTCCCGTAAGTCTGAATGACCTCAAATTTGTCCGGCAAGACTATAGGTATCTCTTGAGAGTAATTATTTGTCCAGGAAAGAGATACAAGCTCTTCATTGATATAAAACTCGACAGGTCTACCCCAGTGCAGATGTTTAATCACAAGACTACCGTTAGAGAATATAAATTCTTCAGAGCCGTCAATTGTAGCTGAAAACTCGATTGCGAAACCACCTGGCAGATTGTCAACAAAGCCCGGTATGCCGGTCAGCTCGAAATAAACAAATGGGAGTCTTCCGTTTGCATCGACTCGCATCCACTCTGTAGAAATCTCTGACGGCTCCGAACACAGCTCAAAAACGTAATTGCCGGCACCATTAGGGTTATCAACAGCGGCTAATAAGAATCCATCTAAAGTCTGGACTGCATAGCCACCATCTCGACCTTGCAATTTTCTGACCCAATACTCTCCCGCTAAGGGAAAGGAAATCGGCTGAGAGGTATTTCCCTCCCAAATCAAATTTACCGGTGCCCCATCAACAATCAGGTTTGTGGGTTTGCTCCAGGATATATGGTTAACTAATAGCTCATTGCCGGTAAATACTATCTCAGACCTTCCGTCAACAGTTAATGAAATCACATGCTCAACAGATGCAGCCAAATTACTACAGAGACAGAGCACAAGAAAAATTCCGAACAAAACAAATACATTCCTCATTTTCCCAGCTCCTTCAAAAAATCAAACTGAGTACTTTACCTTCTGGAAGCCGTTTTATACCCTTTATCGAAGCAGCGCTCGGCTTTTTCCGAAGCTATCCCGCGGAACAACCAGCGATTATCACTCCGCTACTATTATTATATATGACGTATTACATTATATATGACGTAAAAAATAACAAAAAGTTGCAAGTTTTTTTTCAAATTGCTTAAAATAGTGCGAAATAACCGGGCCTGGGCATTTTTTTGCCTTTGAAATTGGGTTTGATTGGGTTTGTTTTGTTCGAGCCTGAAGGCGGTTTCATTTTCATATTCCTTTATAACATATAAGTTTACGTTCATTTTGGCCTTTCGGAAATTGGCTTTGAATTGGGTTTGTTTTTTTGGACTGC
>JAUWBI010000088.1 GCA_030601745.1 Phycisphaerae bacterium | reverse complement strand
AATGGCAGTGGCCGTGGTCGCTCTGATGAAGGAGGGTGGTATGGCTCGTGAGGAGGTGGCGAGTATTTGTCATCGGCCGATTGCCTGGGTAAGAGAGCAAGAGGAAATCGTGAGCTGGCCGGCAGATGTGCATAACGCCGTCCACAATGGTTGGTTGTCGGTTTCTGCTGCATCGAATCTTGCCCTGGTTTATGATGATGCTCATAGGAGGCTTCTGTTAAATCAAGCGAAACAAAAGGGCACTACTGCTCGGGCTACTGCTGCCTGGCTTCAGGCATGGCTTTCATCAGTTCCACCGCAACCAAGCGGGGACCTCCGCAAGATTGGTGCTGAAACAGGTTAAAAATATTTTTGAAAAATCGCCAAAAACTTCTTGCAAAGCGTACTGTTCGGGCACTAATTACAGGATTGATATAGCTCAAGATACATTGAAAAACAAGGCCTACGGATATGGGAGCGCCGGTATCAAGGCACTCTTTGGCGAGTCATAGTCGCAAGCCGACATCGCTGCTAACGGCACGTGTCATTGCGCCTACGATGTCAACAAACGGAGTTGCGGTAGGCAAACTCGGATAAAGAACTGATCACGAACCCGGCAGGAGTAAACCACCGGCATGGACATCTCGGTTAAAGAAATCTCACGGAAAGGAACCACAAGACCCATGAACAGGACGATCCTCCGAAAGACAGTCTTAAGAAACGCATCTTTCGCACTCGGGACGGTTGCCCTGCTCCTGGCGTGCGTCTGCTCCCCTCTCTCGGCAAAGGACTCGGCCGCCGAACCGCGGAAGGGCGGGGACCTGGTGCCCGAGATTCTGAGCCGCATCGTCCCTCCCACTTTCCCGCAACGGGCCACAGACGCAGCCGGTTTTGCCCCCATCTTTGATGGCGAAACCCTTTCAGGCTGGCGAGCCGTTCCGAGGGAGAGTGCGTCCGACTGGACCGTTCGCGATGGAGCTATTGTCGGGCACGGGAGCGCCGACCGATTGTCCTATCTCGTTTGGAAGGATGAGCATCTTACTGACTTTGAACTTAAGCTGCGTTATCGCCTGCCGAGCAAAGGCAACAGCGGCGTCGAAATTCGCAGTCGGGTCGACGTTACGGGCAAGCGTCCATTCGAAGGTTATCACGCCGACCTCGGCCACGTGGGCATAGGCCCGCAGATACTCGGCGCGTGGGACTTTCATTTTGCAAAACGCAAGGAATACCCTTGCTATCGCGGAACGAGGCTCGTTATCGACGCAGACGGCAAGCCTCATCACAGCAGAATCTCCGGAGCTTTGACGGCGGCGGATGTCAGGAAAGGTCAGTGGAACGAAATCCATATCATCGCCCGTGGCCGCCAATGCCAATTCCTCATTAATGGCAAAATCGCATCTGAGTTCATCGACAAGGTCGAGGGAGAACGCTTGAAACGGGGGGCCATCGGATTGCAGATCCACGACAAAGGGACGAAGGTTGAGTTCAAGGACATCCGGCTGAAGAGAACGGAAGAGTTCAAGCTGGAGGTAGAACAAATCACCTATGGCCCCCGACATCATTTCTTCGGTTACATCGGGCAGAGTCTGACGATACCCTGGAACCAAAGTGGGCGGTACATCCTTTCGCTAAGAACTGATTTTCATGACCATATGCCGCAGCCCCATGAGGCAGCTGACATTGTTCTGATCGACACACAGGACAAGTACCGTGTCATTGCAATCGAAAAAACTCTTGCCTGGAACTTTCAGCAGGGCACCATGTTCTACTGGAATCCGACGCGCGCCGAGTCACAGTTCTTCTTCAACGATCGAGACCCAAAAACGCAGCAAGTCTTCACGGTGCTTTATGACATCGAGCGCCGTCGTCGAATCCGGGAATATCGTTTCGATAATGTGCCCGTGGCGAATGGAGGTGTTTCCCCAACTGGTGACTTTTTCCTGGCAATCAATTATGGCCGCATGGCTCGCTTGCGCCCCGTGACCGGCTATCCCGGTGTCACCGACCCGACTGCCCAAGCTGCTGCTCCCAAGAACGATGGGATATTTCGGGTGGAGGTAGCCACGGGCCAGCGGAAACTATTGGTTTCGTTTAGGCAGCTCCGAGATCTATTGCGAAATAAACATGAGAGGATCAACGAAGCCGACTTTTATATCAATCACTCGTTGTGCAATCGTAGTGGCGACTTGGTGTACTTCTTCGCTCGTGCCAGATTTGGTGGCAAATCAATGGCTGTGAACGCACCGTGCTCCATACGAACCGACGGAACGGGCTTGATGACGCACGAGTACATTGGCGGGCATCCCGAATGGGATGAAGGTTCGGTCATCATCGGGGCGAAAGGCCAACGACAAGTCCGATATGACGTCGAGAAACAGTCCATCATCGGGCAGATTGGAACCGACGACGATTTTGTATCTCCTGGCGGGGATATTTCGTTGTCGCCCAACGCAAAGTGGTTTGCCAACGGCTTCTCCACGAACAACCGCAAACAAAACGAGTACGTTCTGTTACGACGATCTGACGGAGCTTCGGTTCGATCGAGGGCGTTTTCACGAGGGCCTTACCAGCGCGGCGAACTTCGCATCGATCCGGCTCCACGCTGGAACCGGCGGGGAAATGCGATCTTGGTTCCGGGAATCACGGCCGATGGCACACGCCAACTCCATTTAGTGCGAGTCGTTGAGAAGTAATGAACGCCAACCTTCTAATAGAGTCCGGGCTGTTGCTGATCGGCGTATTGCTGCAACCGAGCGTCGTCGTGTCGGCGGATGACTGGACATTGAAAATGTTTACAAATTTCCTGTTTTTTATAATCCCCTGGCATTAAAGAACTTATGAGATGAACATTTTTGGCGAATTGGCAGATCCTGTTGATGAATACTTATAGCATGGAGGATTTAGAAATGGCAAAGAGGAAAAAAGCAAAGAAGGCAGCCAAGAAAAAGCCCGCAAAGAAGAAGAAAAAATAACAACTCGACGGTTGTAAATTACTCTGGAGCCATCATTGCTTACGCATTGATGGCTTCATTATTTGGCTTTCTATGACAATTACAGTGAGTTAGGGCAGGCAGGGGCTTTTTTAATTGATTATTGACCTTTTCAATTGACTATTTACTATTGACTATTTAGTATTGATAACGACTCAGAGGACAGAAGACAGAAGGCAGGTTTGATGCAAATTTGGAGAGAAATATTATGATTGGAATTATGGGAGCCAAAGTTATAGAGGATATGGGTAATGTAGGACGGTTTGCAGGGTTTGTCTGGCAGACAATGATTGCGTGTGCGCGGAACTGCGTCAGGTCAAAGACGTATCCTCTGATATGGGCCCAAATGCATATTATCGGAGTTCGCAGTGTTCCGGTTGTAATGATAACGGGGGCGTTCGTGGGAATGACACTGGCGATTCAGGCGTATGACCAGCTTGCGGGTATGGGTATGGAAGAGCGTCTGGGTGTTTTAATTAACATCTCTGTTGTTAAGGAATTAGGGCCTGTGCTTGCGGCGGTGATGTTAGCGGGGCGTGTCGGCGGGGCTTTGACGGCTGAATTAGGCACAATGAATGTTACCGAGCAGATCGACGCGGTCAGGAGTATGGGTACGAACCCGATACGATACCTGGTTGCTCCACGGGTCCTGGCGTGCCTGCTGCTTACGCCGGCCCTGATTATCTTTGCTGATTTGATGGGTGTTTTAGGTGGGTATTTCGTAAGCGTTCCTGAGCCACCTATCGGTTTTGGGATTAACAGTCGGGCGTACTGGAGCTTTAGTGCCGCCGGTGTGGAATTATGGGACGTGGCCGTTGGGGTTATAAAGGGCTTCTTCTTCGGAGGAGCTATTGCGGCTATTAGCTGTTATAAGGGCTTTACGTGCAAGCAAGGTGCGCACGGTGTGGGGCAGGCCTGCACGGAGGCGTTTGTGGCGAGTTTTATTTGCATATTGGCGTTGAATTTTGCGTTTGGAGTGATTTCCAAGGCAATTTATAGTACGTTTTGGCCGATTAAAAGTCTGGTTTGATGAAAATAAGAGCGTAAGTGCGTAAGAGCGAAAGAGCACAAGGCAGAATTTAGAGTGGAAAAGGACAGTAAGAAAAACAGGGCGGAAGTCAGTGACGGCGACGGCATAATTGTCCTTAAAAACCTTACGAAGACGTTCGGGGACAATGTCGTTCTGGACAATGTTTCCCTGGCGATAGAGAAGGGCAAGACGACGGTGGTTATCGGGCCAAGCGGATGCGGAAAGACTGTTTTGGTAAAACATTTGAATGTTTTGTTAAGGCCGAGTTCGGGCGAGGTTTATTTTAAGAAGCGGCGAATAGATAATTTGCCTGAAAATGAATTAAACAGAATACGCACCCATTACGGGTTTCTTTTCCAGGGAGGAGCGTTGTTCGACAGTCTTAGCGTTGCTGAAAATATAATATTTCCGATACGTCAGCATTACAGGATAAAGCACTGGAGTGAGGTCGAGGACCTTGTAAAGACCAAACTATCTATAGTTGGTCTTGACGGTTTTCAGAATTTTTACCCGGCGAATCTTTCCGGCGGTCAGCGGAAACGAGTGGCATTGGCGAGAGCTATTGCGTTAAATCCGGAAGTAATTTTATATGATGAGCCGACTACGGGGCTGGACCCTATTCGTGCGGATATAATCAACGAGCTCATTTTGAAGCTTCAAAAAGAACTTGGCGAGACAACCGTAGCTGTTACGCACGATATGACAAGTGCGTACAAGATAGCCGACCGTATCATTATGCTCCATAACGGCAAGATTATTGCCGACGGCGATGCCGACCATATTCGCAATCATCCCCATCATGTTGTTCAGCAGTTCATCAACGGTCAGGTTAGTGAAGACGACCTTGCAGTTCTTCGGGTAAGCGGCACCCTTTTCCAGGCGCAGTTTCTACCTCGTGATTTTAAGGAATAGCCGAAGCGATGCATCCCGTTAGACATTCCGAAGCTGAAAAAGTAGCTGTGTCCGGGGAAGAGTTTTGCCAACAACCACACCCGTTAGAAATCGTATAAGGAACAATGCGGTGAAAAAAGGGAAAATTTCTAACGGGACATACATATCTAAGGGGACACACGATAAGCCGGAGCAAGTTGCGGCTGATTTGGGCAAAGTTGTGCGGGGAGAGGTCTTTGCTGATATATTGCACAGGGCCGCGTACAGTACGGATGCGAGCATTTACAGAATAGTTCCCGGGTGTATTGTTGTGCCGCTTGACGTTAGAGACATAGTAGCCGTTGTCAAATATGCCGGTGCCAAGGGAATACCGGTAGCTGCCCGTGGTGCGGGAAGCGGGCTGGCAGGTGAGTCGCTGTGCAGCGGCATCGTCTTTGATATGACGCAGTATATGAACAATATTATTAGTGTGACAAATGACGGGGGCAGGGCGGTTTGTGAACCCGGTGTGGTATTGGACGATTTGAACAATTGCCTGTCGGGGTACGGCAGGAAAATCGGGCCTGACCCATCCAGCAGCAACCAGGCGACGGTGGGGGGCTGCGTTGCCAATAATGCCACCGGCGCTCATTCGCTCGAATATGGCTATATCGGTGACTATGTGGAAAGCATCGAGGCGGTTCTGACTGACGGCAGTGTGGTTGAATTCAAAAATGATTTTGACCCGGAGCAGGCAGAGGACGATAGAGCTGCTTCAATTGCAAGAGAGTGTATATCCATCCTTTCAGACAAGGAGGCGGTCATCAGCAGGGCACTACCTAAAGCCGGGCGAAATCGAAGCGGGTATAACATTGCAGGGATTTGTCATAACGGAAAGATAGATTTGGCGCGGCTGTTAGCAGGCTCAGAAGGGACATTGGCTATTTTTACGAAAATCGTGCTGAGGACTGTTACGGTGCCGGCGGCGAAGGCGCTATTGCAGCTTGAGTTTGATTCTCTTGAGAAGATGGCACGGGCTGTGCCGATTATTGTAGGCACCGGCGTCTCTGCGTGTGAGTTGATGGATAGGACTTTAATTGATATGGCAATTGAGGCGCTGCCGGAATATCGTGACCTTTTGCCGGCCGGTGCCGCTGCCGTTCTTCTGGTTGAGCATACCGGTGAAACGAGCGAGGAGGTGAAAGAAAAAATAGAAAATACCGATTCGGCAGTTGGGGCAATGGCGAGCAAGCGGAGTATTGTTCTTGAGCCGAAGCAGCAGGAGCATTTGTGGAAGTCGCGGAAAGATGCCGGGCCGCTGCTTTATAGAAAAAAGGGTAAGAAGCACCCTGCGGAATTTATGGAGGATGTTTCCGTCGGGAACGAGCGGCTTGGGGAGTATATTTCGGGCCTGCAGGAAATTGGGAGACGAAATGGTATTGCGATGTCTTTTTTTGGCCATGCCGGTGACGGCGTGCTGCACATGCGGCCGTATCTGGATTTGAGTGACCCGGCTGACGTGGAAAAGATGCGGTCGATGGCAAATGAAGTCTTCTCACTTGCGTGGTCACTGGGCGGCACAATCAGCGGCGAACACGCGGAGGGGCTGGTGAGGGCGGCTTTTGTAAAAAGGCAATACGGGGATGAATATTATGAGCTGCTGTGCAAAATCAAGAAGATATTCGACCCTGATGGTTTGATGAATCCCGGCAAAATCATTAACAGTGACGTTGACGTTATGGTTAAGAACCTGAGGGCCGAATATAGGATTTTGCCGGAAAGACTTAAGACGGATTTGCTTTTTGGAAAAGATGAGCTTGCGCTGGAGCTTGAGCAGTGCTACGGCTGCGGGCTTTGCCGAAGCTGGGAATCCGATTTGCGGATGTGTCCGGTGTTTCGTGCGGTGGGTGACGAGCTGAGCAGCTCACGAGCGAAAGCTAATATACTTCATTTCTGGGCGACAGGGCAATTAAATGAAAAGGATTTTGAGTCGCCGGAGTTTAGAAAGTTTCTGGATTTGTGCGTTAATTGTAAGGCGTGCCTGCTAGAATGTCCCTCAGGGGTTGATATTTCCAGCTTGGTTAGTACAGCGCGAGCAGAATACGTTAAGCGCAAGGGCTCGGCGCGTGCGGAGCTGCTCTTAAGTCATAATCGCTATCTTAGTATGTTAGGCGGTGCTTTTTGGCCTGCTTCGAATTTTGTAGCGGCGCTGCCGGTTTTTAAGTGGCTTCTTGAAAGAGTAGGGGGGCTTGACCGGCGCAGAGATATGCCAAGATTTCAACGCAGCTCCTTTTTGAGGGCGGGGCGTAAATTTCTGACAACTTGTGGGCCGATAGAAAAGCCAATCGATAAAGTTGCGTATTTCGTGGATACGTACGCAAATTATAACGACCACGAATTAGGATTTGCGGTAATAAAAGTTCTGCGGCACAATGATATTGAGGTGATTTTGCCGAAGCAGCGGCCTGCACCACTGCCGGCGATTGTTTATGGTAACGTCAAACGGGCCCGCAGGGATTTGTCGTTTAATGTCAGGCATCTGGCCAGGGCGGTTCGGGAGGGATATAAGATAATATGTTCGGAGCCGAGCGCTGCGCTATGTCTGAAAGAAGAGCTGCGGCATTTTGTTGCGGGCAAAGAGGCCCAGCTTGTCTCGGAAAACACCTTTGAATTGATGAGCTATCTGTTGGAATTATTTAAGGCGGGCAAACTAAAACCTGTTAAAAATCCCATATCGCGTGGTTTTGTTTATCATAAGCCGTGCCATTTGTATGCCATTGGCGGCGGTGGGGCGAGTATCGAACTTCTAAAAAAACTTGGACCTGTCTTGATTACCGACGTTGGCGCCGGCTGCTGCGGGCTTGCGGGGACATTCGGTATGCAGAAGAAAAATTATGATTTGTCGTCAAAAATTTCCAGTAGATTGGCAGAAGCGCTGAAATCATACACGACTCGATATGTATTGACTGAATGCAGCGCCTGTAAGATGCAGATTGAGCATATAAGCGAAGCGACGGTCACGCATCCGATAAAGATTTTGGCTGAGGCTTATTCGTGATGCGTCGTGCGTATCGCGTATTGTGGATATAAAAAGAAAATTCGAAGCACGAAATACGAAACAAATTCGAATGAACGAAATATAAAATTCAAAACAAAGAATTAGCCACAGAGGGAGCGGAGAGCGGGGACAGAAGACGAATAGTGAATATCGAATATCTGGCTTGGCCATCCCACTTGGGAGAACAAGGAATATAGAATTATGAAGTGCAGAAGAAGGTTATGGGGGACATTTTGCGCAGATTGAGCGGAAGAGGGTGGTGCTGAGGTAGCGGTCGCCGCGGTCAGGGAGAATGACGACAATTGTGCCGGATTTCATCGTCTCGGCGATACGTAAAGCGCCTGCTACCGCTGCACCGCTCGATATTCCAACAAAAACGCCTTCTTTGTTAGCAAGCAGGCGTGTTGTTTCAAAGGCCTGGCCGTCTTCGACGGTAATTTTTTCATCCAACATCTGCGGATTATAGACCTTGGGAACAATGGATTCGGTCATATTCTTCAGTCCCTGTATTGTGTGTCCCTCTGTAGGCTCAATTCCAACGATTCTGACTTCCGGCTTTGTCTCTTTGAGGTATCTGCCTGCGCCCATTAGAGTTCCTGTTGTGCCCATGCCGGCGACAAATACATCAATCTCTCCGTTAGTTTGGGAAAAGACCTCAGGGCCGGTTGTCTCGTAATGAGCGAGAACGTTACTGTCGTTCTCGAATTGATTGGGCATATAATACTTGTCGGATTGCTCATCGAAGAGCTGATGTGCTTTTCTAATAGCGCCATCGGTGCCCTCTTTTGCAGGGGTAAGCACAACCTCAGCGGCTAAGGCTTCAAGGATACGCTGTCTTTCCGTACTGACACATTCCGGCATACAAAGTTTGACACGATATCCTTTCGCAGCTCCAATCATCGCAAGAGCGATGCCGGTATTTCCCGATGTCGGTTCGAGTATAATTTTGCCTTTGGTGAGTTGGCCGGATTCCTCCGCTTTTTTTATCATCCAATAAGCAGGGCGGTCTTTGACGGAACCTCCGGGGTTGCTTCCTTCAAGTTTCCCCAAAATTCTCACCTCTGGTCTTTTGTTATTCAGATTATTCAGTTCTATAAGTGGTGTGTTCCCGATGGCAGATAATATGCTCATAACGGCTTACCTCCAGAGATTCGGATAACCTGTAAAATTGATTTTTCTTAGATTATTTTATACATTAAATTGCGGGAAGTGAAGCTAATTTACGGGGTAAATTGGCAATGGAATCGAAAAAAAATCTGAAGCGGAGGGTGCTGTGGGGGGCAGCGGGAGGCAGAATATCGAATATCGAACAGGGAATAACGAATCTGGAAGTGAGATTCTTTGTTGCGCTCCTCGCAATGAGATAATAATTCATCACGCTCTTGCTAAATGTGGTTTTTCCGGCTAATATAATCCCTTATGGAATTGAAAGGGACTACTGCTATTATTACCGGCTCGAGCGGACGATTGGGTGGTGCCATTGCGAAAGCATTAGCAACGGCTGGTTGTAATTGTATTTGCCACTATAACGGCAATAAACAAAAAGCAGAAGAGCTTGTCGAGCAAATCAAGAAGCTCGGCGTAAAGGCGGTGGCGGTTGAGGCCGACCTTACTAAACCCGACGAGATAGAGAATTTGTTTGAAAAAGTATTGGCGTTTGGCACGCCAGGAGTTTTGATAAACTCGGCTGCTGTTTTTTCCAGACAGTCGTTGACAGATGTTACTTTTGAAGAGGCCCAAAAAGTGTTGAATGTGAATTTGATAGCGTCGATTTTGACGAGCAGGGCCTTTGCGAAGGTTGTAAATGAGAAATTCGGCGACGCCGAGTCAGTTGTTGGTAAGATAATTAATATTGCCGACGTTGGCGGGATTCGGCCTTGGGCCGGGAGTGTTCTTTACTGCTCGTCAAAAGCAGGACTGATTGGCGCTACGAAAGCGCTTGCAAAGGAACTGGCTCCTCGTGTTTGTGTGAATTCGATAGCTCCCGGCGTGGTTACCTGGCCGAGCGATTTTAATGAATCCGAAAAGCAGCGCCAGCTTTCGTTTATTCCTGTAAAGAGGATTGCGGAGCCGAGTGAAATTACCGAGGCGATAATTTTCCTGCTCAGGAATGATTACATAACCGGGCAGGTGCTGAATGTCGATGGCGGGCGATGTATTTAATCTCGTATTGCGTATGTCGTATTGCGTATTGCGTGAAAGGATACCGATGTGGAATTCAAGAGGTGGCGTTATGAGGTTGAGCTGGGCCAGTCGTATTACGATTCTTCGGATACTGCTGATAGTTCCGTTTGTCAGTTGTATGCTGAAGATAAACGATACTGAGCAGCTTAACGAGGCGATGCGTGTCGCAATGCGGCATGCTGCGACTGTCATTTTTCTGGTTATGGCGTTTAGCGACGCGCTCGACGGCTATTTAGCTCGTAGGAATAAGCAGGTTACCAAACTTGGAGCGTTTCTGGACCCGGTTGCGGACAAGTTGCTTATCGCTTCTGCGTGCCTGCTGCTGATATCGCAGAGGGGGCACGTCGAGGGTGTTTTACTGCCGACGACGGTTGTGGTTTTGATAATCGGGAAAGACCTGCTTTTGATGATCGGTTTTCTCATTGTTTACTTTATCACCTCACAGGTTTTTGTCGCTCCTGTGTTAATTGGCAAGATTGCCAACAACCTGCAATTGATAATGGTTGGGGCAATTCTAATTGCTCCTGAAGTTTACAGTTTTTTTACCGGCTGGATTTGGGTTTTACGGGTGCTCTGGTGGTCGGCTGCGGGGACCGCTATTCTGGCAACTCTTATTTACATTCGCAACGGAAGTCGCTATATTGAAGAGTATGAGCAGGGGGATTCGTGACCCGTTGCTCGCGGCCCGTCCGAGATACGATAAATGGCAATAGAATTCAGCGAAATAGCGGAAGTCCTGAAAGAGCTTCGGCAGGGCAAAATGATTGTTCTTGTTGATGCCGAAGACCGTGAGAACGAAGGTGACCTTGTTTGCGCGGCTGAGAAGGTAACGCCGGAGATTATTAACTTTATGGCCAAGTTCGGTCGCGGTCTTATTTGCCTGCCGTTAACGGCTGAGAAATGTGATTCGCTTGGTCTGTATCCGCAGACGGTCGATAATACGGCCCGGTTTGGGACGGCTTTTACGGTCAGTATTGACGCAGCTGAGGGGATAAAGACCGGTATCAGCGCCGCTGACAGGGCACGGACGGTTCAGGTTGCAATTGGCGACGATGCTAAAGCCGCTGACCTTGCTCGGCCAGGTCATATATTTCCGCTGCGTGCGCGTGAGGGTGGAATACTGGTTCGAGCGGGACAAACCGAGGGGGCGGTTGACTTGACGCGGCTGGCGGGTTTGAAGCCGGCTGGTGTCATCTGCGAAATTATGAATGAGGACGGCTCGATGGCGCGAGTGCCGGAGTTGTTGAAGTTCTGCGAAAAGCATAATCTTAAAATTGCTTCAATCGCCAAGCTCATCGAATACCGCCTGCAGCGTGAGAGCCAAATCAAGCGGGTTGAGTGCGTGAATTTGCCCACCGACTACGGGGAATTTAAGCTGATTGGCTATGAGAGTATAACTTCCGACGAGCCGCATCTGGCGTTGTGCAAGGGCGGCGTTGGGGCGCTTGATGAGAACGGCAAACCTATCGAACACGATGAGCCGGTGCTGGTGAGGGTGCATTCGGAATGTATGACCGGGGATTTGTTTCATTCGCAGCGGTGCGAATGCGGCTATCAATTGATAACTGCGATGAAGATGATTGAAGAGGCCGGCAAAGGTGCTTTGATTTATCTGCGGCAGGAGGGCAGAGGCATCGGGCTGATGAATAAACTGCGGGCTTATAAGCTTCAGGAGGAGGGCCTGGATACGGTTGAGGCGAATTTGAAGCTGGGCTTTATGGCTGACAAGCGGGATTATGGAATTGGTGCTCAAATCTGTCGCGATTTGGGGCTGAGGAAGATACGGATACTAACCAACAATCCCAAGAAGATAAGCCGGCTTGAGGTTTATGGGATAAAGATTGTTGAGCAAATACCACTGATGGCTGAGCCGAGCAAGCACAACGTTGACTATTTGCGAGCAAAAAAATACCACCTTGGCCATATGCTCGATAAGGATTTGTAATCAAAGCAAAAATTAAAAATCAAAATGCAAAGTGACAAAGCAAAATTCAAAAATGACACAAAGTGTCATTGCAAGGAGCGCAGCAACGAAGCAATCTCAAGATTGCCATGCCCTCACTTCGTTTGAGTTCGCAATGATATCTCGATTTTGCATTTTGCAGTGTAACTTTGATATTTTATTTTTGATATTTGAATTTCTTGGCGGACTCAGCGGTGGAGATGAGGATTTGTAGTTTATGAAAGCGGTTGCCATAGTAGTGCAGATACTTTTCTTTGTATTGCTTCTGGTCGAGGCCGGTTGTGAACCGGCGACAACAGAATTGCCACCGCCGAGCGATAATCGTTCTAATCTGCTTTCTGTATATACTCCATATAATCCGGTGAGAATTGATATTATGCCGTTGACTGAATTTATCGGTGCCGGCGAGGCTGAAGAAACGTCGAAGATAAATGTCTATGTGAGTTTGTTGGACTCGTCTGGTTGTCAGAAGAAGTCGCCGGGGGTATTTCGGTTTGAGTTATACGAGCATGTCGAGCGCTCTGCTGAGCCGAAGGGCAGGAGAATTAGTATCTGGCCGGATATTGATTTGATTGATGCGGTTGAAAACAACAACCACTGGCGGGACTTTTTAAGGGCTTACGAATTCAATCTGGGTTTCGAGCCGGAGAGCAACCAAAGCTACGTATTACAAGCGACATGTCTGTGCCCAAGCGGCAGGCGTCTTTCGGCTGAATTTACCCTTAAACATACAAAATGATTTTTTCGCGGCTGTGTCGTCTTAGCCCGAATGTTTCATAGCATTTTTAGCTTCTTATTTTGTAACCGTTCACGGGGCAATATGCTGAATTTTGGCCATTTTATGTTATTGCGAGCGAGGCAGAGCCGAGCGCGGCAATCTCTCTGCTGCGAAAATTTGAGATTGCTTCGGCCTAAAGGCCTCGCAATGACACAAAAACGCCGTTTTGCCACCGTGAACGGTTACCTTATTTTTAGCCCCCCATTGCTCTGTCAGAAATTGTATTTTTTGGCCTTGCGAGGATAAAAAAAATAATTGTTGCAACGGGAATCTGGGCAGTTTTTCTCCGTGGAGTGTTTGTAAAGCTTTGCACATAAAGCAGTTACGCATTTTTGCACAATCTTATCAGGAAAATATGCGTAATTGCTTCGAAGAAATTTTTCTTGAAATGAAGGTGGCTAATTTGGTATAAATAGAAAAGGAAAAGTCTGTGGATTCTGATTTTATGATTGTGCAATTTCTACAGTTTTTCGGTAAAACAGTTTGAGCGAAGCACAAAGCTGCAGCGGGAGGTTGGCTGGAAGGCACGGGGCAACAGACGTTCGGCTAAACCTGCAGAGCTGTCCCGAAAGACGTGGGGCAGTTGACATTCGGTAATCCGCTGGAGTTGTGCGTCTCGCAGTTTAGATTTTTACATTTCAATTAACAGCTTATACCGGGCTTTTGAAGGAAGGAGGTAAAATCAGGTCCTATAAAAGTTGTGTTGGGCAAGCACAGAATTTAATGAAGGTGTAAATTTTTGTTGGCTGTTTTGTTGGTAGTTGTTTGAGACGGGCACGAAATATGGTGAAGATTCTCGTACTTCTTGTACGAAGGTAACAAAGGTTTTCGGGTCTGTTGAAAACAACGGATGTTTTGTTTTAAGGTTTTAGATTTTATTAAGGAGGAATGTTATGTTTGAAAAAAAGCGAAAATTATTAACAATTTGTGCAGTAGTGGGATTGAGTATGTTGGTAAGCGGCACGGCACAGGCCAACTGGTCGGAGACCTTCGACGGCATGGATTTCGACCTGACAACCTGGACGTTCGGCTGCTATCCGGACATGACCGGCACGTTCTCCGCGACGATCAAGGACGGCCCCGGTGACGATGATTACCTCGGCCTGGATGAGACCACCGCGTACAATCCGGGCGGCGGCAGCTATGGCTCAGCGTTCGGGATGGGTTTCGGTTCAACTGAAGATTTCAACGACGTCCGCGTCGGCGCGCTTGTCAATATCACCGGCGATGCCTCTCGCAATTTGTTTGGTGTGGCGGCCATGGCAAATTGGTTCATCGACCCGGATGGTCAGACGACCGGGGCGCCCGGTACGGTTATTACTGGTGCCTACATCCTGATCGTGCACTGGGAGGACGGTCCGACCAACATGAGAATTGAAATCCTGAAGATTTATATGAACGACGATGAGATTATGGCAACCTGGCAGCCGGAAGTTCCTGTGCCCGGCATTGACCATGCCAGGAGCCGCTATATTGAGCTGGACGTGGTCGGGTCAGACCCCGTATACGTCACGGGCAGTATTTATGAGTACAAAGGTGGTCCCTTGCTTGCGAGGACCCCCGCAATGGTGGACACGGGCGGCAATGACTCCTGGGAGAAACCCGGTCTTCATGACGGCGTCTTTGCCAGCGGTAAGAGCGGTGTCTTTAGCATAAATGAGAACGCCGTGCCGGTCGGCTACCATGTCACCTTTGACAGTGTCTCTTCCATCTCAGACGGCCCGGCGGCAGTATGTCTGAGCCCGGCTGATGGTGCAACAGGTGTGCCCGTAGACGCTGACTTAAGCTGGGTAGAGGCAGAGTTTGCGACATCACGTGAGTTGTGGCTTGGCAGAGCGGGAGCTATGGAGAAGGTTGTGCCAGCACCAGCAGGTACGACCTATGACCCGGGCCCTCTTAAATACGGCCAGACTTACGAGTGGCGGGTCGATCAAATCGGTTCTACCACTGTTACAGGGCTTGTCTGGAGCTTCACGACAGAGTATCTTATTGTGGATGATATGGAGTCCTACACGACAAGGTTTGTCAGTACAGATCCAGATAGTATCCTGTATGTGTGGAAAGACGGGTACGCCTCCACTCCGGAAACATCCGGCTCGAACGTAACCGTTTCGACTGAAATTGATCCTCGCACGACTGGTCCTGATGTTCCTCCTGATGAGCCTCCAGGTCCGATTCATGAGGGTTCGCAGGCGATGCAGTTTACTTACGACAACGATGG
>JAUWBI010000033.1 GCA_030601745.1 Phycisphaerae bacterium | reverse complement strand
AATGGCAGTGGCCGTGGTCGCTCTGATGAAGGAGGGTGGTATGGCTCGTGAGGAGGTGGCGAGTATTTGTCATCGGCCGATTGCCTGGGTAAGAGAGCAAGAGGAAATCGTGAGCTGGCCGGCAGATGTGCATAACGCCGTTCACAATGGCTGGTTGTCGGTTTCTGCTGCATCGAATCTTGCCGGGGTTTATGATGATGCGCATAGGAGGCTTCTGTTAAATCAAGCGAAACAAAATGGCGCTACTGCTCGGGCTACTGCTGCATGGCTTCAGGCATGGCTTTCATCAGTTCCACCGCAACCAAACGGGGACCTCCGCAAGATTGGTGCTGAAACAGGTTAAAAATATTTTTGGAGAATCGCAAAAAAACTTCTTGCAAAGCGTACTGTTCGGGCGCTAATTACAGGATTGATATAGCTCAAGATACATTGAAAAACAAGGCTTACGGATATGGGCCTGTTGATGAATACTTCTAACATGGAGGTTTTGAAAATGGCAAAGAAGAAAAAAGCAAAGAAAGCAGCTAAGAAAAAGCCCGCAAAGAAGAGGAAGAAGAAGAAATAACAACTTGACGGTTGTAAATTACTCTGGAGCCATCATTGCTTACGCATTGATGGCTTCATTATTTGGCTTTCTATGACAATTACAGTATCGCAACATCGGGGCTCGAAAGAGCGCAAAAGTGGATAAGCAACGGCTCAGGACTGGTTGGTGAGTAGGTCTAAAGCCGGATCTTCGATGGATAGCGGATGGGGTATAACGGGCGATGGATAATGGACGACAGATGACGGACGACAGACGACGGACGAGAGATGACAGAGGACGGAGGGCGTTTTCAATTAATTATTGGTGGATAAAAAATGCAGCCACGGATTTCGCCGATTGATGCAGTTTTTATAAAAATACTTTTGTGAATCGTATTTGTTGGGTAAACCCCGTTAGAAACAAAACGTTAGAAAGAGCATCTTATATTTGACAAGAATTTCTAACGGGGTAAAATGGAGTGGGAAAGAAAGACTAAAGGATGTATCGCCGCCAACGGCCCCCGATCAGAGTCGAGGGCAGGCATGCGGGGACAGGGCTTCGATTTTGGTTTCGCCACAGACGGATGTTCGATATTGTATAGTTTGTATAGTTTGAAAGTGGGACGGCAATGAGCGAGGCAGAGGGAAAAACGATAAGGAGCAGCTAATGGCAAGCAATAAGAACCATTTGAATCGACGCGATGTTCTGAAAGGAATTGGTATGGGGGTGATGGGTTTTGCGCTCGGGAGAAAAGTCTTCGGACTGGCCAATAGCCGAGCTGCTGTTGGTCCGGCAAAAGCCGGACTGCGCAGAGGAGGCCAACTATATAAGAAAGTAACCAAACCAGCGCGAGTGAGTCTGGTCAAGGGCAATGACCGGCGAGAGATTGTATATCAGTCGCTGAAAAAAATCGAGGACGAAGTTCTGGCTTCCATCGGCGATAAAAAGATTTTGATTAAGCCAAATATGGTGGCGGTCAATACCCCGCTTTGCGCCACCCACGTTGACGCGATACGGGCCATTCTGGATTTTCTTAAGCCGCACTATAAAAAGCAAATTATTATTGGAGAATCCACCGCTGCGAGAACATCGACGTTCAACGGGTTTAAGAATTATGGGTACCTTCCGTTAGAGAAAGAATATAACGTGAAATTGGCCGACCTTAACCGGACTGCGTATCAATACCGGTACGTCTTTGGTAGGGAAAATCGTCCGCTGCCAATACGGATTATCTCCATCTTTCTGGACCCTAATGTGTATATTGTTTCGGCGGCGCGGATGAAAACCCACGACCGGGTGCTCACTACGCTGTCCTTAAAGAACGTTCTTCTGGGCAGTCCTTTGAATGATTACAAGAAGAATGATAAGTGGCAGGTGCATACCGGTCAGCGAGCTGTGAATACCCTTTGCCATTACAATATGTTCCACTTAGCGCAGGAGGTTTATCCTGATTTGGGGGTTATTGACGGATTTGTGGGAATGGAAGGTAACGGCCCGATAGGGGGTACTGCCTTTGATTCACGGGTGGCGCTGGCCAGCCGGGACCCTCTGGCGGCGGACATCATAGCTACCAAGATTATGGGATTTGACCCGAAACGGATTCTTTACCTTACATCCTTGGCGGAAGCGGGTCTGGGACAGGGAGAGCTTGAAAAGATAAATGTCCTGGGCACGCCGATGAGTCAGTGCCAATATCACTTCAAGCCGGAAAGACGGATGGCCGAACTCTACAACTTATGATAAACCCCATTAGAAATAATCGGGCTTCTAACGGGGTGAATGACAGCAGCGCATAAAAAAGGCCGAGCCAAAAAAAAGCTCGGCCATTTTTTGGAGAGGATGCGTACTAATTACTTTGGAATCTTGAATTCGTACTGATGGATTTTGTCTTTATTCAAATCCTTGCCCTGGCAGCGAAGTACAAAACCATCCTTTGTCTTCTCGTATTCAAAATCCTCGCCGCTGAACAAATCCTTTGGTAAGCTGGCAGGCGGGGTATCAGGCAGTTTGCCCGTCTTAGCCTTTATTATATAAATCTCTATAGCTGTCTTAATGGCATTAGAGCGGGTTCCCAACCCGATCGACTGGACGTAGATTCTCTTCCACGGCGGTGCACAGGCAGCAGTCAAGGTTGCATCGGGATTTTTACTGAATTCTTTCGTCAACTCTTCGTCTAACTTCTTAAGTTTTGTATATCCTTGTGGATATGGCAGGTCGAAGGCAGTTTGAACGGCGTCCATATATTTATTCCAGTACGCTTTGTTTCTGTCAAAAAACTGTTCATCAGCAGCAAGAATCCTTTTAAGTACTTTTTCTTTGAAAGGCCCATCGTCAAGGCCGGACTGTACTACATCGCTAATTCTTTCCGGAGACATAGATATTATTCCCGCTTCGCGTTTCCAGCGAAGCACCAGTTCTATAGAAAACGGTTGCTTGTCGAACTCGTTGAGTTCGTCTCGCAGCCAGGTCAGAATCTCTGTGTCTTGTGGCATCTCCGATAGGAATCGGGTGGTAAGATACTTATGGGTCGCGGCATTGATAGCGGTACCGACAAGGTAGCATATGATTGGACGCTCATTGAGGTGACGCGCCATCCTGTATATACTGATGCAGCGACCCAGTGCTTTCCTGTAATCGCCTCTGTCGGCCTGCATTGTTGCGTCAGCGGCAAGCAGCGCGAATATCTCTCTGGCCTTATGGTGAGGGGGCAGCAGTACTTCCGTGCCCTGGGAATAGTCCAATCCCCAGTCGCACTGGTCTACCCCGGTGGCATTGAGGACAATGTCTATTACTCTGCGATTCTTGGTCAAGTGTTCTTCTATTCTCTCGTTCAATTCGATATTGCCCTTCCAGTAGTCCCACAAATCAATCTCGTTCTCCGGCTCATACAGCATGAAGGCCTTGTAATAAAGCACTGCCGCATTGTCCGGCGGATATGCAAAGACTGATGGGGCTGATACAAGTAGTACCAAAACAGCGAATATCGTCGTTGTTATTTTTCTGCTTTTAATTGTTTTCATAGTCTCGTCCTTTCTGAACTTTTTCCATCACCATTAAATTCTGCAAGTATCTGCTCAACTGACAAACTTCCTGGCCGTGGTCCAATCGGCTTAAAAGCCTGCTTGCATTGTTTTTCTACCGCTTCTATTCCTCCTCGCCGAAATGCACGTTCAAGCGACATCGCTGTCATCATTTCGACCGGGGATTTTGTGACTTCTGAAACAGTAGTAGTATCAGCCTGCTCACCCGGGCGCCGGTGAACAAGAAGAGCAAGGAGACCTATAGCCACAATTATCACCGCTGCGGCGGCGAGTTTTGTTATTGGGCTTTTAAGAATTGTTCGCCACATTCTTGTACTTTCCCGCCTTTTTTCTTCGTTTGCCAATGTATCACGCACCCGTTCGATGGCACGGCGGGCGGCCTCTGGAGCCGGCTCAATCTGCGAGAGAAGTTTCAGGCGACGGCGGATTTCATTTTCGTCAATTTTCGACATTGTGCGTCTCCTTTCCGGAAGATTGTGCTTGCTCAGGCCCAAGTACATCCCGAAGATGGTTCAGAGCCCTGGAGCACAAGGCGCGGACCTGATGGGGTGTCTTGCCCAGTTGTTCGGCAATATCATCGGTAGATTGCTGCTGGATGTATCGCATCACAAAGGCCTCACGAGAGGGCCCATTTACCCGGCCAATTGCATTGAGTATTTCTTCCAGCTCTTCTGTCTGGATAAGTTTGCTTAGCGGTGAGTTGTCGTTCGAGGCCGGCTCGTGCACCTGGTCCAACCTCAAAGGTGTTCGCTTCCGGCTGCGCCGCCAATCAAAAGCCAGATTTATAGCAGCCCTATAGGCGTAAGCGGTGAGGTTATTTACTTTATCAAGGTTTTTCGAGCCGTTAAGCTTTATAAACAACTCTTGCATTAGTTCCTCGGCAACATCTTCACGCAGAGTCAGCCGGGTCAGCAGTGCGTATAGACTTGGCCCTGCCCTTTCCAAAAACTCTAAAAGCTGGTGCGAACGACTTTGCAAAAATAACTCCCTGGCTAACTTTTCATTATAATAGACTACCCAACCGGTCTAAGCGCAACTCCATTCTGAGCAATTACCCAATAATTTTTCGCAATTTTATACCTTTCGGCCGCAAAAGCGTATAAGAAAGGCCGAGCCAAACGAGCCCGGCCTATTGAATCGAGGCAACGTTCGATTTAGAAATAGCCTTTTTTTCGCCCCATTGCTTTGGCTCTACCTTAATCTGTCATTTGGCCTTGTTCTGCTCCGTGATGAACCAGACATCTTTGTCACGCTGACCATATTCAAACTGCAGCGAGGTCTGCCTGGAAAGGTTCTGCAGCACTGAGTCCAATATTTCCTGCTTATCTTCTCTGGTTTTGGCATTGGCTCTGGCGAGACTGTACGACAAGGAAGTGAAATAGCTAACAGTAATGTCGGACAGGTTTTCTGTTTCAAAAACGATCGGCCGATTGAAATGGCTACCGACCATCTCGATCAATTTCACGAGACTGCGACTTCCCCCGCCGTCCCAAGGTTCCGGAGTGGAATAGGGATAAACATAGATTTTATTCGGGCGTTTAACGCCCTCCAGCGGCACTCGTTTGTATTGGCCGCGCACGATTATCACGTCGCGATTCACTTTGCGCTTCTCGAATCTTATCGTGCGGCCCAATTCGTTCTGGAGAATCCGTTCAAGTGCGAGGAGTCTGTCCTCAATCGGCACGTTATCGAGTGCGATCCAATCGCCACCGAGCTTGAGCAGGCTAAGCTTCTGGGGCCCATCCCTGTATTCGTAGCGTTTGAGGCCGATGTCGTGTAACACAAGACCGAGCGAGCACTCATCCATAGCGAGTGTCCAATTACGTAACTTGCCATTCCACCGGAAGTAGAGGTAGCCTGGCGGTGGAGGGTTGTCGGTTGATGAGTAGTAACGTAATTCCTGAGTGGCATAGATCTGTCGTTCAGGAATAAAAGGGTAACGCACCCAGCGAAGCACCTCCCCATCATCAAGCGAATACACCTGGTCAAACCGGCTTCGCCAGCCTGGTGTCGGCAGCGGCGGGCCATCTGTGCGAACAGGCGCCAGTCCATGGAGAAAGGTGACACTATCAGCCTCGACAACGTGACCGTGCCATTCTACTCGCACGACGCCATTACGGAACTCGGCCCTGGCAGTCCGACGGCGAAACGGACAATTCAGCATTAGCCGACCATTGTCGACACTAACATAGATGGCTTCATCCATCCCGTCGAGCATCTCATTGTACCTTGCAAGCCGTTTCCTAAGCTGGTCTATATCTTTTGGTGGACTCTGGCTTAGTTCGGTCAATTCCCTCTCTAAATCAACTCGCTCTTGGCGCATATTGGCAAATTCCCTTTGATGCTTTTCCCACCTCTCGTCATCCCCTCTTATATCATATGTCAAGCGAACCTGCTTAGCCTCGCGAATGCCCTGACCAGTATGCACCCGCAGCGTGTCTGCTGTTATTTCGAGCCAATCCTTGGAGTTCGTGGAACGAATCCTGAAGTTGCCGGACCGGCTATCGAGAATGAGCTCACCGCTGGCGTGCATGGATAAGGTCTCAAGTGCAGGCATTCCTCCCATCTTCGCCAGAAAGTTTGCGGCCACCAGCTTGCTCTCGAACTGCCCTGCCGATAGCATTGCGGCCAATCCTTTAACATCACCAACGGCAGCCATCTGCCGAACCTCGCTTAACTCGGTATGAAGCTTCTCTACGATCCGCTGTCCCTCAACTGTGGCAGGCGGTCCTTCTTGCGTGACTGTTTGGTTCGGTGGTTCTTCAGCCGAACCGCCAAATATTTTGATTCCAACCAAGACAGCGAGAACTACACCCGCCGCAGCGGCGAGTTTTGTTATTGGGCTTTTAAGAATTGTTCGCCATATATTGGGCTGACGGGGTGAGGGCTGTCGGGCCCGCGAGAGGAGCATTTGAAATTCTTGGGGGTATTTTTGCTTCCATTTCTCAGCGTCGAACTGCGGCTTTTCCGTATTGATTGTTTGGGAAATTAGTTCATCGAGCCATTTTTCGTCTTTTTTCTTTTTCATAATTGCGTCTCGCCAAAACCGTTACGCCGTAAATAGTCGGCCATTTTTTTCTTTGCTCTTCTCAGTCTGCCGTTTATCGCCTGTTCGGATATTCCCAACACAGCGGATATCTGTTCGTACGTCATACCATCGTAGTACCGCAGAAAAATTACTTCTCTGTCCGAGGCCGACAGTTCAGTAAGAGCTTCCTTGACAACCTTGACAGCCTCGGCGGAGTTGTTTTCGTGCGATTCGGCTGCTATCGTTGAAAGGTCCTCATCGGTGCAGGTTACAGGGCAGGCACGTGGGCCTGCCCCTACAGTCCGTGCCATATCTCTTGCGGCGTTCCTGCAAATAACGGCGAGCCAGCCGGCAAATTTACTCCTTTTTTTCAACTGCGGCAATTTACGAGCAGCCTTTGCAAACGCCTGCTGGGCTGCGTCTTCAGCTAAGTCTCTGTCGCCGAGTACCGAATGCGCAATTGCAACCATAGCAGGATAGTAGCGCCGACATAGCTCGGTGAAGCTGTCTGCATCCCCGTTGGTAGCTGCCTCTACTAATGTTAAATCCGGCTTCTGCGTCACTGACTCTCCTATCCCACGTTGGTAAACGTGTATTTCGCTGAATCAGCTCTCATTAGTATAGACTTACTTTTGCGCTCAAAATGGGCGCCGAAATTTCTGCTTTTGCAGATTTATTCATTATATTCGCTTCTGCACAATAAACGGACAGGAAAACCGGTCTATAGGGCTGAAAAATTAGGTTTGACGGTGGTTTATAGCGGTATTATACTGACCTGCTCAAAATAATGCGAAGCAGCGATTAGTTTTTTGGAGCGAAAAATGGACAAGAGCAAAATTGTCGCTGAAGGTATAACTTTCGATGATGTGCTGCTGATGCCGGCGAAGAGCGATTTTGTGCCGAGCCAGGCGGAAACCAGTACGCAATTGACGAACAATATCGCGATAAATATCCCGATTGTCTCTGCTGCTATGGATACGGTTACCGAGGCGGCATTGGCGATAGTGCTGGCCCAGGAAGGCGGAATCGGGATAATTCACAAGAATCTGTCGGTCGAGGCGCAAAAAAGAGAGGTGGCAAAGGTCAAACGTTCTGAGCACGGGGTGATTCTCGACCCGGTAACGTTATCGCCGGCTGAACCTGTCAGAAGGGCACAGGAGCTGATGAACGTACAAAATGTCTCGGGCATCCCCATCGTCGACGGCAAAAAACTGGTGGGCATTTTGACACGCAGGGATTTGAAATTTCTTAAAGACTACGACGTCAAAATAAGCTCCATAATGACAAAAGACAATCTCGTTACGGGCCCGGCTGGAACGAAACTTGAGCAGGCAAAGGAAACGCTGCAAAAACACAAGGTTGAGAAGTTGCTTCTGGTCAATTCAAGAGGCGAGCTGGCGGGCTTGATTACTATGAGGGACATCGACCGGGTCCAGCAGTATCCGAGAGCGGCGAGGGACCAGCGGGGCAGTCTGCGCGTTGGTGCGGCGGTGAGCGTTCACGATTACGAGCGAATCGGTGCTCTGATAAAAGCGGATGTTGATATTATCGTAGTCGATACCGCTCACGGCCATTCGCAGAATGTTATCGATACCGTAAAGAAAATCAAGGCCGAGTACGATATTGACGTAATTGCGGGTAATATTGCGACGGGTGAGGCGGCGGAGGACTTGATAGCAGCCGGTGCAAATGCCGTAAAGGTTGGCATTGGGCCAGGCGCAATTTGCACCACCAGGGTAATTTCCGGCGTGGGAGTGCCGCAAGTATCTGCGATAATCAACTGCGCCGAGGTGGCCGAATCGCATAATATTCCGGTCATTGCCGACGGTGGGATAAGGCAGTCAGGCGATATAACCAAAGCAATTGCCGCCGGGGCTTCGAGCGTTATGATTGGCTCATTGTTTGCGGGTCTGAAGGAAAGCCCCGGGCAGCTGGTTATCTATAAGGGCCGGCAGTTCAAGGAGTACAGAGGTATGGGCTCTTTAGGGGCGATGGTCAAAGGCTCGGCGGAGAGATACGGACAAAAGAGCTCCACCGAGGAGGACAAACTCGTGCCGGAAGGCGTAGAAGGGCGGGTGCCATACCGCGGGACGCTGGATGATTTTGTCTATCAGCTCGTTGGCGGACTGCGGGCCGGTATGGGCTATTGCGGGGCACGAAATATTGAAGAGCTGAGGAAGAACGCGCGGTTCGTCTGCATAAGCTCGGCGTCGGTCAGCGAATCACATCCGCATGATATACAAATAACCAAAGAGGCACCAAACTATTCGGCTGCTGTACCCTTCGAGGACTAAAGAATAGCGGATATACAAAAAATAAATACGAAATCCGACCTGCTGCGACGAGCGCAGCACGGCGAGTGTCCAAATGACCAAGGCGTTTCTAAAAAGCATTTTTTTGACAAAACAAGCATTTTTTTTAACAAAACCACCATAAACTTCTGCAGTTTTCTTCGATAATAGCCGTAATATATTGTAGCGTGAATTAGTTGTGTGGGGTGTGAATTTGATAACTTTTGAGGATTTTTTCAAATGAGAGGATATTGCTGGAACCGATACTGGCTGGGGCTTGTTTTTGCAGGCTTGATTTTTGCTGTCGGCTGTGCGAGTCAAACAGAGCAGCTATCTGAAACGGGCAAATTTCTTGGCTCTGCCGGGGCTGGACTTGTCAGTTTGCCAGGCAAGGTTATCGAGGGTTCAAAAGAGGGGTTGGAGGAGCTGTCTGAAACATCGGGGTACCTTCTTGAGTCCGCCACGATCAATATTGAAGATTGGCCGAAGAGGATTATTGAAGATACAAAAGAGACCTTTTTGAAACCGGATAATATGATAGCTTTGCTTCTGGCCGGCGGCGCAAGTATTGCGATGCACAGCAGCGGCGCCGATAAAGAGCTGGCTGAGAACTTCGATAATCCACGAGTATTCCACGGTTTTACAGATGAGAGTATTAACATAATTGGCTCTCCGTGGACACACCTTGCAGCGTCAAGTCTCTGGTATGCGACGAGTGCAAAAAACCAGGATGAGTTTAACAAACAACGGGCGGGGGCGATGCTAAGGGCCTTAGGAGTGACGAGTGTGATAACGATGAGTCTGAAAGTTATCAGGGACAATGAAAGTCCGAACGGGAAGGACTGGGCCTGGCCCAGCGCTCATGCCGCGAGCTCGTTCACGGTCGCTTCTGTATTGGATGAGTTTTACGGGCCGAGGGTAGGCATTCCTGCGTATGCGGGGGCTTGCCTTGTGAGCTACAGGATGATAGACTCGGGTGACCATTGGGGCAGTGACATTATTTTTGGTGCGACGCTCGGCTGGGTGGTCGGCCATACCTTTGCCGGCAAACATAAAGAGCTCGAAGTTGCGGGGTTTAAAGTGGTGCCTTATATGGCAGGCAACAATGGCCCGGCAATGGGGGTTAGTTTTGTAAAGCAATTCTAAAGGCGATACTCGATGCTCGATACTGGATACTCGATGCTCGATACGCGAATCTTCTCTCTGCTCCTTATGCTGCTCGCTTTGTTCGGGCCTGTTGGAATCACAGAAGCCGACGAAGAAGGAAAAAGGGGCAACGAAAATTCGGCGTTCGGCATCAACCCTGGCGGCTGGAAGCAGTCCGGCGGCACAATGATGGCCATCTTCTCCTCGATGGGCAGATACTCGAAGTGGGGAAGCTGGGGGCTGATGGAATACCACGACCAGTCCAAAAGCTCCGCGCCAAAGTATCAGGCCGTTCTGGAATTTCTCGAAAAAAATCCCAGGTGGTGATAGTGGTTTGTGACTTGTGATTTGAGGAATTGTCATTGCGAGGAGCATAAGCGACGAAGCAATCTCGGACTTTCGATGAGTTGAGATTGCTTCGCGGAGTTTATCCTCGAGCGAAGCGAAGGGCTCGCAATGACATAAAATGGCCAAAATTCAGCATATTAACCTGTGAACGGTTACATCAATATTTGCCGAATTGCTTTGCGAACTCTGCGAGTTTTTTGAGCCGCTCGGGCTTGACATAGGGAGCTACACTGCAGGCCGAAGAAAGTATGTATCCAGCGCCGGGTTTTCCGATTTTGAGCCTTTTCTTCACGGCCTGCTCAAACGTCCGGTCATCCGCGTTGAGCATCTCGTTTACAGCGTCCAGGTTGCCTTTGAAGAAGAATCGATTTCCGTACTTTGATTTTGCTTCCGCAAAATCTACGGTGCCAAGCGGCGGAGGGTCTAATGTGTCGATTCCATCGACGGCGGTTTCAGCCATAAGGTCCAGACGGTCGCCGATTGCGCCGCAGGTATGAACGTAAGATTTTAAGCCGGAGCTGCGGATAGCTCGAAAGGCCTCGTCCTCATAAGGAGCTACGAATTCCTTATACATTTGCCGGCTGATAAATCCGGCTCCGGCAAAAGCTGAACTTACAAGGATGGCATCAGGTTCACAGCCGACATACAATTTGATTTGCACAAGCACCTGTCGCGTGAAAGCGGCCAGTACTTCGTGGCATTTCCGAGGCGCATCAATCAAAGCAAAAAGGGCCTGTTCGTAACCGAACAACTCCAGAAGATGGGTGAAGGGTGAGAAAACTTCAGCATGTATAGAAACATCGGGAGCAAGTTCTTTGACCTTCTTTAGGGCACTTGTGAACGATAGCGGATAAGCTGTCGGGTCGGAAAGGTCGGCCTGTGGGTCGATATCCCAGAGTTCGGGAATATGCCAGGTGTTCCAGACGTAGCCGGGCAGCCGATATGCAGCCGGGCTGCTGACGTCAACCGATTTATAGTCCGCGCGCCCGAGAGCCGTTTGTCCCGCCTGATACGTACGTGGGTTGTCATCCGGCGGAACAACCGTTTCAAGTCCCGATTTCCAATAGAGGTATTCAGTATTATTAATCTTTTTGTATGATTTAAGCTTACCTTTCCAATTTGGCGGTCTGCCGGGTAAGTTCACCAGGATGCCGTCGAATTCATATCTTTGCTGCAGGTCAATTAGAGCATTAGCAAAAGTTTCAGTATTGAACCAGATTTGCGAAGGACTGTAGTCGCAGTTTAAGAAATAGTGTCCAAGAGCAAGCTGACACATTACCGGAACACGGTCCGGCTCTCTATGATTCATTGTCGCCGACACTCGCTCTTTCGAGTTCATATTTATTGCATCCAATATCGGTGTGTTGTAAAGCCCTACTGCAGGGCGCATAAGTCTAATTCAAATAAGATGTTGCGTCCATTATTTTTATTGCATTTTCATCCCGTTATCTAAGCTGCTTTTGGTTCCCGCAAGGCGGGGTCCCAACGGGTAGCTGCAATCAAAACGAAAGAGATTTTGCCAAGTATCGACTGAGGTGATAGAATACCGGCGTCCCGCACCAAAAAGACACTTTGCTGTATTCCGTTTTTGGTGCGGGATGAAAGTAGCAGGAATTTTGAGCGGTGAAGGATTATGGAATTTAAGATTGAGCCGGCACAGAGAATAAAGCGTTTGCCGCCCTATTTGTTCGGGCGATTGAATGCGTTGAAACTTGCCAAGCGTCAGGCAGGTGTGGACATTATCGACTTAGGTATGGGCAATCCATCCGACGCGGCGCCGCAAATTGTGGTTGACAAATTGTGCCAGGCGGCGCAGGACCCGCGGAACCACCGGTACAGTGCATCAAGAGGTATTAAGGGCCTGCGGAAAGAAATTGCAAAGAAATATGAGCAGAAATGGAATGTGCAACTGGACTGGGAGACGGAAGTGTTGGCCTGCATCGGCTCGAAGGAAGGTTTTAGCCATTTGTGCCTGGCGATGTTAGGGCCTGGAGATACGGCGATTGTGCCGGACCCGGCTTTTCCAATACACAATTACTCCGTTGCTTTAGCCGGTGCGAATGTAATATCAGTGCCTCTCGGCTGCGATGAGAAATTCGTAGATAACATCGCAATGGTCTGCGAGAATCTTTATCCAAAGCCGAAATTGCTGATTCTCAATTTCCCGCACAATCCGACGGCGATGACTGTTGACGAGGGTTTTTTTGAGCCGGTCGTCGATTTAGCAAAGCGGTTCGGCATAGCGGTCATTCACGATTTTGCATACGGGGAAACCTGTTTTGACGGCTATAAGGCGCCGAGTTTTCTTTCGGTCAAAGGGGCGAAGGACATCGGCGTCGAATTTATTACGATGAGCAAGCCGTACAATATGGCAGGTTTTCGCATCGGCTTCGTGGCAGGCAATAAAGATATGATTAATTACCTTGCGACAATAAAGGGCTATTACGATTACGGTATATTCCAGGCGATACAGATAGCCGGCATTATTGCGCTGCGAAACTGTAACGAGGATATAATCGCTCAAAATAAAAAGTACCGGTCGCGGCGGGATGTGGTGTGCGATGGTCTTGGGAGAATCGGCTGGGAGGTGGAAAAGCCGCGGGCTTCAATGTTCGTATGGGCAAAGGTGCCGCAAGAACATTCCAAAGGCAAAGGCACTATCGATTACGCAATTGACCTGATGGAGTATGCAGAGGTCGCAATCGCTCCGGGCAGGGCCTTCGGCGAAAACGGCGAAGATTATATGCGGATAGCCCTTGTGGAAAATGAGCAGCGCCTTCGCCAGGCGATTCGCAATATCAGCCGATTTGTCCAGCAAAAGCCGATAAGAAAGACAAAGCCGGGGTGGGAAGGTTAGGGGCAAGCCCCGTTAGAAATCGCGGGTTTCAGGGACTGAGGCGCTTCTGCGGAATTTCTAACGGGGCGAGTAGGCGTTTTGGTGAAGAGAAAAAGGCGGGCAGCGCCTTATCGGGCGTATATCACGAGCAGCGTTGTAAATAAGACACATTTCCACGAGCACAAGAATTTTTTACACTGTAAAGCGGTTCTTATGGAAATTTTTTTTCATATCCCTTAGTTGTCAAAATTGCCTGTTACAGTGCTTTTAAGTGGTATCGCGGGATAATCGGCTCTGGATTGTCCGGCACGACGTAAAAAATTTTAAAAAAAGTCTTGACTTTTGGAAGCTAATCTGGTTAAATAACACCATCAGCTTGGGGGCTGTGAGAAAACTCATCAGTAGAAGTAATATCTATTTTGCTTTTTAGCTATTTTGTTCTGTATAAAAAGTTTGTGTACGGACACACGTTGAAAATAAGGTTGAAGTAGGGGCAGGTCTATGTGCCTGCCCTGAGGGCAACCACAGAGGGTTGCCCCTACCGAAAATCGGGGCGGGAGAAACTCCCAAGGGCGAGAGAACTCGAGAAGTAACGACGCCAAGAGTCTGCGCGCATAGCAAATGGGCAAATGCGTGTATTGATATAAAGCTTTATCAAATGGTTTTTTGTCTTTGAAGGAAGGTGAGAGATGAGGAAGGTAATTGTCCTGACGGCCCTGGTGCTTTTGCCGGTGCTGAGCGGCCCGGCCAACGCGGACCTGATGGCAATCTGGGACTTTGGCCTGGACAAAGAAGGTTATACCGAGGATCCAGACGCGTGGAATGTTGTTGACGAACCTGAACTGAGCATATCAGGTAGAGATTATGATACTAACGGTAAAGATGGGCTCGCCTACTTCGACGCGGCGGGGCGCTGGCATAATGCGGGCCAAGCCGGTGCGTGGGATAATGCCACAGCTGACTCCCAGTGGGTCATGACGATCAATACAACGGGTTGGCAGGATATGACAATCAGGTGGGATTATAGGTCCGAAAATACCCCAGATGATTTGGGTCCCTCAAGCTTTGATTTCAATTATAGAGTTGGCATCGGCGGCTATTGGACAGAAATACTAAATAATCAATCGATGATTCGCGATTATAATTGGCATCCTTTTAGCTATAACTTGTCGGCCGTATCAGCCATTGAAAACCAGCCCTTTGTTCAGTTTCGTGTGAATGATCTCAACCGTGATGAATCGGGCGGTAACTTTAGGTTTGATAATCTTGAACTGACCGGTGTTCCCGAACCTTGCTCCATTGCTTTGCTTGGCATAGGCGTGTTAATGGCTCTTACCCGGAAAAGGCGGCTTGTTTAGGTGGTTTTGGTGGAGACCCTGGAATAAGAGCAATTTACGTTCTGGGGCAAATAAATAGCACGGGGGGGATGAAGAAAGGCGAAAGATGAGGATGATAAGAAGGATGAGGTTTTTTAGTTTATTGGTTGTTGCAATAGTATTTGCACAAAATGCAGGCGCAATACCTGTCGGCGGGGTGATAGACGCCAACCACAGCGAAACGTTTAGTATCGGACCCGGTCTTGGTTCCGCCTTAATTGACTGCGAAGTCTACAAATATACACCGGGCGAGTTTGAGTATGAGTATGTATATACCTACCGAATATCTAATATAGATTCAGGTATAGGACTTAGCTTTTTCTCGGTGGGGATATTGGATGGTGCGAGTGCAGAGTCCCCGCTCTATGACCACATAACCGGTGCTGTGGACCCGGCTTTCTGGACTGTGGTCGGTTCGCCGGTTCAAAGTGTAGATGCCTTATTTGTCAACACGATTAACAACGGCCAGAGTTCTGCGCTGTTGTGGTTTGCCAGTGACTACGCGTCTACCATGGGCAACGGCGTGTTGTTTGGCACGTCGTCGGGCGCTCCTTATTACGCAACGGGGGATTTACTTACGCCGATACCGGAGCCGGCAACGTTCGTATTGCTTGGCACGGCGGGGTTATGGATTCTTACGCGGAAAAGACGGTCCGCATTAAAAACTGAAAACTGAAAACTAAAAACTGTTGTGAAGGAAGGTGAAAGATGAGGGTGGTAAGAAAAATCGGATTTTTTAGTTTATTGGCTGCTGCAGCATTATTTGCACAGGATGCAGCCGCGACGCTCACCAGCTCGCATTACGATGGCAGTACATATTATTACACGCCTGGGGGTCTTCATGGGCGTATAGATTTTGCCGTTTATGATGACCGAGACGAGTACTTTACTGTCAATGGTCTCCAGGCGCCCGGGACAGGGGACTACGTTTACGCATATCAGATATTCCATGATTCCGTCGTCAATCCGGCGCTTTCGTATTTCGCCATATTAGGTATCGAGGGGGCTCCGGTAGATGGTATCGGTTGTCAGGACGACCAGAGCGGCGGTATAGCGTCGAGCGACGAATATTTTACTGCGTCAGAAGGAGTCTGGAAGTTTCAAAACGAACACGGACAAGGCATTTTATTTGCCGGCGAGCATTCATGGTTTTTGGTGTTGAGCAGTGACACTGACTGGGTTGTAGGCGAATATGAGATAAAAGCTGCCGGTGACCTGCCGGTTCCTATACCTGAGCCTGCTATGATAGCACTGCTTGGCATCGGCGGCGTGCTGACGATTTGTGCAAGACGAAGAAAGTCTGCTTAGTGATATTGGGTTTGTTTTGCACAATTAAATTTTATAACAGGAGTGGGGGTGATGATGAGACACAATAGCTCAGTATTCATTAGATGGGAGGTGGTAATATTAGAGACTATGTTTATTTTGTGTGCTTTGCTTGAGCCGGCGTATTGTGAAACAGACGGCACTGCGCTTTTGCTTCAGCAAACACCTCCCCAGGGCGGCACAATAACTCCGGATGTAGGGGTTCATCACTTTGACCTGAATACAGATGTTACTTTGACGGCGGTCCCAAGACCCGGCTATCAATTCGTTTACTGGCTGGGCGATGTGAGTGACCCGACCGCAAATAGAACCGTTGTGTATCTTGATGCGCCGAAAATCGTCATTGCGATATTTGAGCGAGCTGAATATAAGTTTTTGGATGTGCAGGAGAGGGCACAGAGTAGACCTGGCGGTGGTTTGTTTGCCGGTGCCGCAGATTATGGCCGGGGAGGGTTTGGTGGTGGGGGTGGTAGAAGGCCGGAAAAGCCACGCTGGCCAAGCCCGCCTGACGGAGAGCCGGAGGACGATGACTTTCCGGTGCCGATACCTGAGCCGGCGACGGCTTTGCTGCTCAGCTTGGGTGGCTTGGCATTGCTGAGAAGACGCAGAGCATAATAGAGCTGTTTACAAAGGCAGTGCAAAAGCAGTTAGCGTTTGTACCGAGGGAATATTTGATAAAGGATGAAGATTGAATTCGTCCCCCCTTGTCCTCCCCCATAAGGGAAATTATGTTATCAGGCCGGCGTTTCTCACTCGTCCCGTTAGAAATTCCACAAAAGCGCCTCAGCCCCCGAAAAGCCTGATTTCTAACGGGACTCGAATCTATGACCACAGGTATCCGCAGTAATAAACTCGGATTCAGTTCTCGGGTATTTTCTGCAATTTAACGGACGGATTGTGTAAATAGAGCAATAAGGTTTCCCATCCGGTTTGTACTTGAGGAATGCACAGACATTAGGCAATTTGCAGCACGCCCCGCAATTAACACATTCGCCTTTGCGTCTTTTAGAAACAGGCAGTACTGAAGTGAAAATTCTTTTTATTTTAGCAGACCAGGTATTTCTGTTGTTATCAGCCATAATTCAACACTCTTGACGTAAGTCATATCTTTATCACCTGGATTTTTCCTCCAAAGGCTGCTGATTCGGGTCAATCGCAAGGATATCAGAAGCAGATTTATAGTAAAGTGATTGTTCTTCTTTTACTAAGGTGCAGATTCGCTGAGCAATCTTTTTAGCTTCCACCAATTTGCCCTCATCAGCGAGCATTTGCGTTCGTACTGTAAGAGCTGGTGGATGATCGGGATATTTCTTGAGGATACGCTCAGCGGCTGATTGGGCTTTTTGAGGGTTGTTGCACTCAAGAGCATAGATTACAAACCCCGATGAAAAGTAGTCATATAATTCCTGTGGAGCATTCCGTTTCAGTTCTTCCATAAAGCTGACCATCACCTCGTCACCGGCCTTTTCATACCTCAGTTTGAATAGCCATAAGGCTGCCTTCTGGCGCATTTGCAGACTTGTTGATGATAATTGGCTATCTTGTAATTCCAGCAGTCGGATTACATTGATGAGCATTTGCTCGTAATCTTTTTTGTCTGATGCGGCATTGAGCAAGCTGGCGTATTTGGCCATTCCCTCTTTCCGTGTTTGAAAGGTCTGATAGCGGCCAAGGCGTTGCTGCATATCTTCGCCAGTCACTTCTTTGATAGTTGCCAGGAGATTTTCACTGGTGCTTCGCTCCTTCTGGCTGAGTTTATCGAGTATTTTTTTGACACAGCTGATTCCGTGTTTTTCAATGAGTCTTCGTGCCTCAAGCGTTGCGTATGCATATCGCGCGTAAGTAAGTTTACTTTCGCAGTCAACGGGCATCCTGTGCAAAATACAATATTTAAGACTCATCCAGTATTGAAGGTTAATTTCCTTTTCCAAATCTCTGTAGTGATTAACATCATTAGCGGCAACAAACCCATCGGCACATTCTCCGCTAATGTGCTTTTTCAAAAGCTCATACGTAACCGCATTGGCAAAGCCGTCGCTGAACCATCGCCAATATGGGTCTTTTGGCCTAACTCGCTTCAGCAAACTCATCTCGACAACTTCGTGAAGTGCAATCCCGATTTTTCCAGAACCGAATACGCTCTTATATAACATCTCAAAAATCTGATTAACCTCTTTTTCAAACGTTGCCTCGAAGCCGAGTGGGAAAGTAACCTCGATATCTTCTGAAGGGCCCGTTTCGCTTCTTCCCTTGAATTCCAGCCGATACTCTGCCATATCAGTAGTCTTGTCGTATGTGAAGTTTGGAAGTTTGCCGCCTGCCCGCAGGAAATTTTTTGTCGTTTCTCGCCTGACCAGGTAAAAAGTCGGTTTAGCCATAGGAAAAAAGCTCAGGAATTCTGTCAACATTCTATGCTGCCATTCGGTATCCTCTTCAGTTATTCCAAGGATCTGGTTGATATCGGCGATAATTTGCCCTTTTTCCGCAGCGGTCAGCCTCTTTTCCCCCATTTTAGTGACGAACTGTTTATAGCCCTTTTCAAAGATGGGCAGTTTCGACTCGAAGCATTTTTCATAATAAACGGTTGCATCCGCGATGTGGGCCGAACTAAGGTTCAGTTTTTCCCACCCATTTGGATCCGTTGCTGGGGTTGCCCCAAATAGCGTACAACTCGAAACAAAAACTAAGATAATCCAGAAAATTCCCCGTGTGGTCATGGTCGACTTCCCAGTGTTTATTTTTCGTCCGGGATTTCCAAAATAACGCCAGCGAAATAAATGCTCTAACAAATATACCCGAATCTTACGAAAACGCCAAGCCCCAATCTTAGTCCCGGCATTTCCTCAATAACTGCCTCAGCGCCCCGCGAGAGCTCTTCTCTGACAAATCTTAAAGCAAGTAGTTATCCTGCGGCTTTATTGTCAGCGGCTGCGTCGCTTTTTACGAATACTTTATCCCAATCTACTTTGGCGGTGAACTGCATTACCACAAACAATGTGGCTATGCACAGAATAGTAATCGCCAGGCCCGTGTAACCTTCAAAAAAGAATGTGTAAGAGAAGAATACAAGATAGACAAGCTGTAACAGTGCAATCTCAATAAAGGCAAGACGCCGACCGATCACAAGACGCATATATGAGACCACGAGAAATATCGAAACCAGAGAACAAATCCAGAAAGCCAGGTGGATTGATATATGGTCTACCAGGTATGCCAGCAGCAAATGGAAACTGAAAAATGCGGTTCCAATGAAGAAATAGTTCATCGGGTGGATTTTGATTTTTTTTACCGTGGTGAAAACAAACAGCAAAAAGAAAAACAAAAACAAAGATACCGGTGCCGCTGCGGTAACCCTGCTTACCCAGGGGCCGGGGTTGAGCTTGCGAGGCGTAATCATCCCTATCTTGACCCCTGTAAACAGATTGGTGTATTGCCAGGTGAGCTTCCATCCGTTACCGGTGCGTTCTTTATGTGTGGGCGAGATGCTCTGGGCCGGAAAGTCAATGTCTTCAAAATCCGTGTTCAGGACAAGCGAGAAGTTCCTTACCGGGTTCACATTCAAGCCGAAATCATACGACCATTCGTCCAGGCCCTGGGATTCGTATGAGATTTCAACGTTTTCAGACTGGCCCGGGGACAGTTGGATGGCCTTGGTGATATTGCCTGACTTTAATTTGATATCCTGAATTTCCCGGCCTGCCACAACGAAGCGGAAATTGTCATAAACCGCCCCTTTCGCGGGAAACTTGAAATCCAGGAGCATTTCCCTGGGCTGGTCGGAATTATTTATAATTCGGTACTCGCCTGAGAACACTACGTGGTAGGTTGAATACCACAACAGACCCTTCTTGCGGTGGTCAAGTTTGAGGTCAACCTTGATGTTACTGGCATCCAGAGCAAGGCGTTCCATAGTCTCCTGGGTCTTTGTCTGGCCTGCTCTTGCAGGATTGTAATAAACCAGCGGTGCCTGCTGAATTTGTTTGGTGCCCCACAATTGGCCTACGGCGTCTCTTAGCTTTACATCCTGGGTCCTGGTCCGCACGATTGTAGTGCCGGCCAGAATAATCCAGCCGAGCGCGGTACAAGCATAAATGAAACTAATTGCGAAAATGCGTTTACCCATAATCGGAACTCCTTATTTGAACTGTAATTTTCCAAATAACCAATTCCATAGGTGAGTTTCCCTCACAAGCTAATACAAATACGCCCGAATCCAGGCATTGTTCACCGCACGCCATTCTCACGTGCCGCGCCCCTCGGAGGGGCTGGACGAGCCGCTGACTCTCCCAAGTTTGCATCTGGACAGTTTCTTATGATTTTCTGAAGACTGCAACGACGTTTTCGAGCTCTACGACGAACAAACGATTATCGCCTTCGAAATCGACGGGTATGGCACCTTTGGGATTGAACAGTACTTTGTCGTATCGACGCAGTGGTATGTCCGGTGCATTTTCGATCTCAGCCGAGACCGCTACGACCCGGCCGGTTATCGTGGGGATTTCTATATTGTCGGGCAGTTGGATACCGCCTTTGGTTTGTTTTTTGTCCTCGTCTTTGCAAATCAAAACACGTTTGCCTATCGGCTCGACTGTTTCAAGCGGCTTTACTTCGATTTTGTCTTTTTCATCCATTTTCGTATCCTGATATTTCGAAAGGCGACACGGGCGCCGTGGTCCTGCAAAAGAATATAGCCGGTCCTGGCCTTGAAGAAATCCCTGGCGAAATGTCCCTCAGATTTTTTGCTTTCGAGCAGGTTAGACCACTGGCTGTCCGGTGCGGGGTCGACGACAATATCGACGGTCTGCCGGCCGTTGAGCCAGAAGCGAAGCCGACCTTTGTTGTCGCCGGCAGGTTCGAGCAGAATGCGCACCTGGTTCCACTCGCCCGGTTTGCGGGCGAGGTCTTTGGGTGCCCCAATCAACCCGTACAGGGCTCCGGCACAGCGATTGCCGCGAACCTTCACGTTGAATGAATCGTAAAGTTGATATTCCGGTGCGAGTCGCCAGGGATTACGTTCCTCTGTTTGTTCAACCACTCGAAACATAATTCCGCTGTTACCTTTTTCGGCGATGGTGTATTCCAGCCGGAGATCGAAAAAACCGTATTTCTCCTTCGTCACGATATCTTTGCCGCCCTTTTCGGTCAGGACCATTGCGCCGTCGATAATCTGCCATTGGGGCCGGATGGTTTTGGATTTATAGTTTCGCCACTGGTCCATTGATTTGCCGTCGAAAAGCAGCTTGAATCCCTGTTTTTTCTCCTCCTGACTTAACTGGTTGATCTGGCCAGCCGAGACATAACTGGAGCAGCCAAGCATCCAAATCAGAACACATATATATGATCTGTGTATTAGTGTTGTTTTCATGACAGACATTATCAAAACTCCTGTTTTTCAGAATGTTACTACAATGTCCAGCCTTCACGGTAGACTGGCTTTATGAGATCATTAGCTTCTTTACTGTTCGTGAACTCCATTTTCTCGGCGTCCCACAATAGTTTTCTGCCGCTGCATCGCATCGCGATAACGCCCAACAAAACCATTTCAGTAAGCAGCCCGCCATAATCGAAGTTGCTGCTTGCCGCCTCGCCCGTCTTGCATGCATTGATCCAGTCCGTATGGTGTCCCGGTACTCGCTTGATAGTTTTTTTGGCAAGCCCGCGTTTCATATACGCCTGCATTTTCTCTTCCGGGACTATTCTTGCGCCGTTGGCGCCATGTGACCCATGCCTGATAGTACCTTTGTCACCAATAAGAATCGCGCCGTTACCGTTAAAACCTTTAGGCATATCTTCATAAGGCGGCGGGAAAATACCGCCATCCCACCATGTTAATTTCACTGGAGGCATTCCATCACGAGCCGCAAATTCATAAGTTACGCGCGAAGCGGCCGGATATGTTTCTTTCTTCATTGCCTTGATATTGTCGGCAATTTCGGATTTCCAACTCTTGGACCCGTCGAGGACCTTGCCCCAAAAATCCATACCGGGATTATATGAAGTGTCGGCTTGAACGCTGACCGGGCTGCCAAGTTTCAACGCCCAGAATGCAGGGTCAAGAATATGGCATCCCATATCGCCGAGCGCACCGGTGCCGAAATCGAGCCACCCGCGCCAGAAGACCGGGGCATATATCGGATGATAGGGGCGATACTGCACAGGCCCAAGCCACAGCTTCCAGTCCAGCGTATCAGGCACCGCCGGAGTATCCGTCGGCCGCGGCAAACTCGATGGAAAAGCATATCCACCCTGAGGACGATTGCTCCAGGCGTGGACTTCGCGAACATCGCCGATGGCGCCATCTTGTATCCATTCGCATACCAGTCGAATATGTTCGCTCGAATGACCTTGGTTGCCCATCTGGGTGGCGACTTTGTATTTGCGGGCCGCTTCGGTGAGTTTGCGAACCTCGTAGATTGAATGGGCCAGTGGCTTTTCACAATAAACATGCTTGCCCATCTTGATGGCCGCCATTACGGCAACTGCGTGGGTATGGTCAGGGGTAGAGACAATCACGGCGTCGATGGATTTGTCCATTTCATCCAGCATCACGCGGAAATCGCGATACACCTTGGCTCCGGAGTTTTTCCTGATATTGTTTTTGGCCCGTTCCAGATCGACATCGCACAAGGCGACAATGTTTTCACTTTCTACGCCTCTCAGATTAGCCCCGCCGCGGCCGCTGGCGCCAATGACACCGATATTCAGCTTGTTACTGGGGGCGTCTTTGCCCAGCACCTTGCTGGGAACAATTGAGAAGGCAAAGGCCGTCGAGGCCGCAGCGCCCATAAAGGTTCGGCGGGAAATTGCTTTCTTAACTTTTTCCTTCATGATAGTGTCTCCTGTTACTTACTTAAGCGGGGCTGGAAATTCATAACGTATCGAGTATCCACCGGCACCTTGCATCCTTATGCCCAGGAGCAAGATTAAGAAAAACAATGTTGTGATTAATCTGAGATTTCCCATATTAAGCGCTTGGCTGCGCAACCAAGCCTTTCAATTCAACGATAATATCAAAATCTCCCTCGAATTGCAACCAATTGAAGTCTCTTTGGGGCTTCCCCCAACTAAAAACTCAAAACTAAGCACTAAAAACTAAACTGCCCCCTGAACCCTGACAACTGGCCCGTATCCCTTATTTTTTACTTTTCCCTTGACTTTTGCCTTCTTTTCGGGTATTTTTTACCCCGTTATATAAAACACCCAGGGGCGCAATACTTCCTCGAATCGTCTGTCTGTCATCCTGAGCGCAGTCCAAGGATCTTGTTTGTATCTTTGAACATTTGAGAACGCAGATATCAGGGAGACGCACCAGATGATAGAAACCCAGCAGGTCCATTTTGAACTGCCGGGGCGTTGGGTTTTTATACGGAGACCATATAAACATAATTAGACAGCTTTGAATCTTCTAGGGGCGACATGAAGCATGGTCGGTTGATTCGAAGACTAGGAAGGGGCTTGGCGTTGGCGAAGGTACGATCTAAGAAAGCACTGTGAATCATGCAGATTTCTCCTTAATCTGTTATACTCTGCACAACCAAGAAAACGAATTCCCACCAAGGTTAGTTGGTGAATAGATGTCATGAAGGGTAATGAAGACAAGAAAATAGTAGTTGCGGATATCCGGAGAGAAATTGAAGCTTCTAAGGCAACGCATATATGGCGCGACTATGTGAACGCCTTGAAATTGATCTCGCAGGTTGTGTTCACCAGGAGTTCCGGTTTTATTCTCGAACTAATGCAGAATGCCGAAGATGCTGGCTTAGGTCTAGACACCCCAGGTAGATTTGAAATAACGGTTGGCAAGCATAGAGTGAAAATAACCCACAACGGGCGCCCTTTCAGCGATGAGAATGTGAAGGCACTTTGCGGGATTAGGTCATCAAAAAAACCTGAAAGAGGAACATTAGGCTATTTGGGCATCGGATTCAAGTCCATTTTTAAAGTCACTGATTGTCCCGAGATCTATTCCGGTGGCTTCCAGTTCAAGTTCGATAGGAATTACAAGAATTGGACTGACCCCAGTAACACCCCATGGCACGTAATCCCAGTCTGGATTGACAAACCGCGTGAAAACGTAGATTCTGAAACAACAACTTTTATTATTCCATATAGGGAGGATGCGTATTACTCGACTTTGGTGGAAGAAGTTGAGAAAATCAGAACTGAGTTATATCTATTCCTTCGCTGGCTCAAGAAGATAGAAGTTATTGATGAAGTTTCGGACCAAGCATGGGTGCTCGAGAAGGTTGGAGAGACTAAGGAAGGTATCACAATCCTCAAGCATGATAGCCAAGAGCAAAGGTTCAAATTCTTCCGCTGTACTTTAGAAGTGCCTAACTGGGTGAAGCAGGATAGGTTAACGCAAGAATACCGCGCTAAAGTAACGCAAAGAGAAATTGCAATAGGCTTTGCTCTTGACGAGAATGGCAATATAGCTCCCTCAGAAGCAGGAGCAATGTATGGTGGAGTGTATTCTTTCTCGCCACTGGGCGAAGCAACGAGTGGTGCCAAATTTCCCATACAGGCTGACTTTCTTGTTCAGCCTGGGCGAAATGCGATTAATTGTGAGGCAAAATGGAATCATTGGCTCATCGAAGAGGTTGCTCGCCTCTGTAAGGAGGCCATTGAGCACTTCAAGAAGCACGATAAGTGGAAGTATCAGTACTTGCCAGCGTTTGAATTCAAACATCATGAGGGTCTTGAATCTTATGATAAGCTGTTCGGGCCCAAACTCATACAACCTGTGGAAGAGTTTTTGAGGGAAAATGAGTGTGTGCCCACTAAAGATGGGAGTTGGGCAAAACCCGGAGAAGTAGTCAGGGTAACAGAGGAGCGTGGAGCTGTCGAAGGGCTGATAAGTATGGGTATTCTTAGAGAAGATGAGATCGCCTCCGTTATGGGCGGCCAACCCAACTTAAAACGCGCTCATCCAGCGGTTAAAGACTCTGTGTCAAATCCAATCAAAAAAGTAGATCGTTGGGATATTCTCAACAACGATGATTTCTTAAAGAGCAAGAGTCAGGCATCTGAGGCCGCGGCTTGGTTCCGGTCATTCTACCTTTGGCTTTATAAAAATCCTGCTTATGAGACTTATTTCTGGTATAAGGAGCGAAAAAGGCTAAAGCGTTACCATAACCTCAAATTGGTTCTGACAATCAACGTGGAATTTCTTGAAGGAGGAAAAGTTTCCATTTTCGATATTACATCATCGGACCCAATAATTAAAGAGCTATTTGATGAATTGCAAAAATCCAAATGTCTATTACATCCTGACGTATTGACGGGAGCCAAGGACGAAGAAGAACAAAAAGCACTTAGGGGGTTTTTGACAGGACACACAGGAGTACAGCTTTTGAATACGCAAACTGTTTGCAAGGAAGCATTACTGCCCAAGATTCAAACTGAGGCGTCCAAGCCTTCACCAGAGGACCTTTTGAAGTATACGCGTTATTGCCAACGAATTCTTGGTGAGGAACTGGGTATGGATGTACAGCTTTGGGTCCTTACAAAACAAGGAGAACTTAGACCTGCCAAAGAGGTGTTATTCTCTACCGAGTTCAAGCCTCCGCAAAACTGGGAAACTTACCATCAATTTGTATCTGGTGTTAGTTTCATAAGTCCGCGCTATCTTGTAGATGTTGAAAGTGACGAGCAGCTGATAAACTGGCGCAAGTTTTTCAAAGCTGGGGGTGTGAAACCTGCCCCTGACAATGGTGTGGAAGAGTTTGCTATGAATTATGCTAAAGAAAAACTAGGCACCAGATACAAAAATGTGAATCCTGTGGAAAAGAGGAACTTTGGCTACGATATGGAAGCTGAGACCAGCACTGGCGAGAGGATACGCGTTGAAGTCAAAGGCAAAAGTCAAGATGAAGACGTGGAATTGACCGGTAATGAGGTAGATGCAGCAGACACGCATAAGAATTCTTTCTACCTCTGTGTTGTATCCTCTATCCCGGAGAATCCTACAATGCACATGGTCCAAAACCCTGCTGCACCAGGGATCGGGAAAAAAGACAAGCTGACTATACCCATAGATATCTGGAGGTCGGCAAAATGGCGAGAGTAGTCTTTTGCGTTTTTTCGCGGCTATTTCAATACAGTGTCAATCAGTGTTAATCCGTGTCCAAAAAGACAGTGTCAATTCGCGTCCAATTCTTCCGGCTGGATTTCGTCGAAAAGAAGCAGCTTTTTGAAAAATGGCATTTGACAAGCCAGCCCCGAAGTAGATACCATTTGCCTTTATGAGTAAAGAATTTAAGCATAACATTATCGCAATCGTTTATGATTTTGACGGCACGCTGACCCCCCAGCCAATGCAGGAATATACCGTTTTGCCGGAAATCGGCATCAAGGACGGAAAGAGGTTTTGGAAACAAGTGAATCGAGAGTCTGCGCAAACAAACGGCGAAGGAATTGTAGCCTATATGCGTTTGATGCTTGAAAAATCCAAATCCAGACATTTTCCAGTCACTGCTGAGATGCTAAAAGAATTGGCTAAAAAGATAAATTACTTCCCAGGTGTTCAAACTTATTTTAAGCGAATAAATGACTATGTTAAAAAGCGATTTAATCGCGATATAGAAGTCAGGCATTACGTAATTTCATCAGGCTTAAAGGAGATAATCTCAGGAACGGGCATAGCCAAATATTTTTATAAGGTATTTGCTTCAGAATATTATTACGATGAGTATGGGGCAGCGGCTTTTCCAAATGTAATAGTGAACGACACCTTAAAAACCCAGTTCATTTTCAGGATTAACAAAGGCAAAGAAAACTTGAGTGAAAACATTAACCTATATATGCCTGTACATCTGCGGCCTATACCTTTTCAAAATATCCTGTATATTGGCGATGGGATGACAGATGTTCCATGTATGACGGTAATCAGAAAAAATGGAGGATATGCTATTGCTGTTTATAAGCCTTATAGCTCTGGGGGCAAGAAAATCTGCAAAGAGTTATTGAAGGCCGAAAGAGTGGATTTTATTGCCCAGGCGGATTATAAAAGTGGAACTGAACTTGACCGTTTGATAAAATTATTGTTAGGCAATATTGTTGAAGGGATTCGATACGGCAGAGAATCCTTCAGGCAGTCAAAAAAATATCTCTCATAAGGAGAACAATAGCGATGAGGTACCGAACGCCTACACAGCTTCATGCAAGTTTATATATGAGGGATAAAAAAAGTAGTGCCGGTTCTAAGGTTGGTAGAGATGCAAAAGCCAAAACTAAAAGAATGTCAAAAGCTGTAGTTGCTGGAACCATCAAAAAGAAAAAGTAGAATTCATATAGTAAGCTGCAAGGGTGTTAGACATTATAAACGGGGGAAATTATGTTCTTTGCTTACCTGTTTTAATTGCTCAAGAAGCTCGGTCAAACTTTGACTGATAACATCAGTATCGCTGCATACGGTCATAAAATTTGTGTCTCCGTCCCATCTCGGAACGAGATGGATGTGGAAATGCTCAGGCAATCCGGCGCCTGCGCATCGGCCGAAATTCATACCAACATTGAAGCCGTGGGGTTTTATCGCCAGGGACAGGGCTTTTTGCGATTCTCTGACGAGTTTCATCAGCTCCAGCAGTTCTTCGTTGGTTGCCTGGTCAAGGTCAGGGATGTGTCGGACCGGCGCTATCAGTAAATGGCCGTTGTTATAGGGGAAGCGATTTAGTATTACGATGCTTTTCTCTGTTCGCCACAGCACCAGATTTTTGTCGTCATCCTGTGGGTTTCCGAAGTTATGACAGATAAAGCAATCGCTGCCTTCGCTCACCCCGTTAGAAATCTTCCCTTTCTGTACCATATCCTCATAACCCCCTTTAGAGACCTTTGTAGAATTTCTAACGGGGCTCAAGCTCTGAATGTACTTGATTCGCCACGGCGCCCATAGATTTTTGCGTTCCAATCTGCAATTACCTCCGCTGTTTTATGGAAATTGGTTAAATGATCAAATCCAATTACCAATTACCAATTACCAATTACCATTTACCATTTACCATTTACCAATCACCAGTTACCAGTTACCAATCACTTGAGGAGCTGCATGGTCAATTTTTGTTTGATAGTTATTCGTGGATTTGCAGCTCCTTCGAGAGCAAATAGTAAAGAGGCCTCCCATTGCGTCTGGTACTGCTGACTGTATTGCTCTATTCGGCCGGCGTCGATATTGAACAGTTCCTCGCCCTGACCTTCTAAACCCAGCATCTTATAGCCTCTGAGGAAACCGAACGTGCCCCTCATCTGGAATGCACCGACATAAGGTATTGGCCAGCCGGCGGGGACTGATTCAGCAGGTGAATAAGAGCTGCGTATTACGGCGAGCCGCCCCTTTCCGGTCTGGCGGATTTCATCAAGCGTATAGGTGACATCTCTTGCTTTTCGCGATACCATAGGGGTAGGTACGGAGAGCCTGGACTTCCAGGTTTGGCCCACTGAAACCCCTTCAAAGGCCCTTTCTATACTGGAGACCGAATCCCACAGGAACCATTGGCTGGCGATAAAATCACATATCATATCGGGGTCCTTAATTCTCCCGGTGTCCGAGCGGAACGCTTTTTTGCCGATTTCGCGGATTAAGCTGTCGAGCTGCGAATAGTCTTCTATTTTTCCGGTGGGGTCGATAGTGAACGTAAAAGTTTTGCCGGCGAGACTCTCCACGGCATCTTTTCGTCGGTCTTTGCTACGCTTGACTTTCACTGATTCGCATGTTGCCTTGATAGTTGTAAGGCCATAGGGCTTTACTTTAACGGGCGTATAAGCAACGACCATATCCATCGACTCGGAGGACCTATCGACCGTGCTCTTATCCAGCCTGGGTCCGCTTTTTCCGGGGTTCCAATCAACCTCAATATCTCTGCTGGAGACAAACTTGTATCGCAGGGTCTGAGCCTCCTGGAAATCTACAGTTAACAGCTCTTTTCCCTCGCTTAACAGTTGTTTTTTCTTCCTTAACAGCTCTTTTTCCCTGTCAGCGCATCCTGCAAGGACACTCAGGACGACGGCCGTGAAGATTGTTAGTGCAGTTTTCAATTTTACTCCTTTCAAATGAGCTCATAGATTACGAACTATGAACTACGAACCCTAAACTGTTTTTAATCTATTTTCTCGAGACGGTAGAGACGAATGGCAGTCATTTTCAAAGCAGCAGGCTCTTTGTCGTCTTTTTGTCCAGCCGATGGGTCGACGGCAATCCATTCTGACTGTAGTTTTTCAAGATATTTTTCGATTTTGCCGGCAGTCAAATCCAACTTTAGCCGGCCGGTATATGTCTCGATATTATCGAACATTTTGGAAAAGCCGCTTATTTCTTCTTTGTCCAACTGCCCTGCCATTTCTGAGGTGGGAATAGCGTTCATCTCGACAATGGCAAACTGGTGACTGTCTGTATCATTGATTTCTTTTAGCGTATAAATTTTTTCGTAGGATTTCGAGCCCATCATACCAAATGAAAAGGTCTTTATGCTGCTCCACTTGCCAGCTGTGCGTAATTGGTTTTTGTCGGCGTCCGGCAGGACCAAGGTGCCGTGACGTTCCTTAATTACATTAGGCTTAAGTAGTGTTAAAGCTGCTTTGTCGGCTGATGAGCTGCCCTTGAAAGCAGCCCGCGCCTCTTTTACGTCAATAACTTCTGTAACTTTACCTGTGGGTGCGATTTTTATGGTATAACTCTGGCCGATTAACCCGGCCATTGAGCTGTTTTTGTCTTTTTCCCTGGAACTGTCGAAGTCCAGTACGGTGTTATCTCTAATTATAGAAAGATACTTTAGCCCTTCGATTGTAATCTCTGCAACGGCGTTGCCCTTGTCATCGACGCTTTGTATCTGCCGGGTGAAGGTCATCTCGATTTTGTTGCCGGTCTGACCTCCCTTGAAGGCGGTCTTGTCGGGCAAGGGCCCCTCCCATTTAATGTGCCGTTGTGCCTCTGTCGTCAACTTATAAGTTGTTAAATCCTGGGGGGTGAACTTCAATGTTAGGGTGGCAGCCGGTGCTATTGCGGCCTCCGGCACTGGTTTTTTGAGCTTGACCTCGGGCTTGGCAGTTTCTTCGGCGAGAGGGGCACAGCCCGCTGTCAGAAGTAGCGAACAAATTACCGCAGTCGCTAACCAACTGAAAATCTTATCCGACATCATCATTTGGTCTCCCTATAAATTTTGATATTGCGGCGAACGGGGAACGAACCCATTCAAATTGTAATTATACAATCCGTCTTTCCAAAGACAACCAAATTTTCTTTATTTGTTCTTAATTAGCGATTAGAATGAATTTTTCGGACATTCAATTACTTTGTGAACCCCGCCCCTACGTAGGGGCTGGGTGAACCGTTTTTGGAGAAACCAAATTATGAGAAGCGATACAGTCAAAAAAGGCTTTCAGCGTGCACCGCACAGGGGTTTGCTTCACGCCTGCGGCTTAAGCGACGAGGATATAAACAAACCGTTCATCGGTATTGCCAACAGCTTTTGTGAGATAGTGCCGGGGCACGTTCACCTGAACAAGGTTGGCCAGGTTGTCAAGGAGGCCGTCCGCAAGGCAGGCGGGGCTGCTTTTGAATTTAATACCATAGCGGTCTGCGACGGCATTACTATGGGCCATACGGGTATGAAATATTCTCTGGCTTCGCGTGAAATTATCGCCGATTCAGTCGAGACTATGGCACAGGCACACTGCTTTGACGGCCTCGTCTGCATTCCCAACTGCGACAAAATCATACCGGGGATGCTGATGGCGACGGTTCGGCTGAATATCCCGACGATTTTCGTGTCCGGCGGGCCTATGGCAGCCGGGAAAACAAAAGACGGAAAAGCAGTCGACCTTATCAGCATATTTGAAGGCGTCGCCGAATTCAATGCCGGCAAAATTGACCAAGAGCAGTTAACAGAGCTTGAACGCACAGCTTGTCCGGCGCAGGGAAGCTGTTCGGGAATGTTCACCGCCAATTCGATGAACTGTCTTTGCGAGGCGATTGGGATGGCACTGCCCGGCAATGGAACAATCCTGGCGGTCAATCCAAAGCGCCAGGAGCTTTATAAAACAGCGGGCAAACAGATTATGTTTCTGATTGAAAAGGACATCAAGCCGTTGGATATAATCAACGAAAAATCGCTGGATAACGCCATTATTCTGGATATGGCGATGGGCGGCTCGACAAATACCATCCTGCACGCATTGGCGGTGGCAAGTGAAGCCGGTATCAAGTACGGCCTTGAGCGCATAAACGAGATTTCGGCTAAATGTCCCAATATCTGCAAGGTGGCTCCTTCGAGCAGGTTCCATATGGAAGACGTTGATGCCGCCGGCGGCATAAGCGCGATACTAAAAGAAATCAACAAGGTTCCGAACGTGCTTAATACCGATTGTCTGACGGTAACCGGCACGACGCTCGGTGAAAATATAGCGGATGCCGAGATTAAAAATCCGGAGGTCATCCATCCGCTCGATAATGCATACTCGAAGACCGGCGGGCTGGCTATTCTGACAGGTAATCTCGCTCCCGACGGCTGCGTGGTTAAGACAGCCGGGGTGACAGAGGTGATGCTGACACACACCGGCCCTGCGGTTATTTTCGAGAGCCAGGAAGAGGCCTGCGATGGTATTCTGGCCGGAAAGGTCAAAGAGGGCGATGTCGTGGTGATTCGCTACGAAGGGCCAAAGGGCGGGCCGGGTATGCAGGAGATGTTAAGTCCCACAAGTTATATTGTGGGGGCCGGGCTGAGCGAATCCGTTGCGCTGGTTACCGATGGCAGATTCAGCGGCGGGACAAGAGGCGCTTGTATAGGGCACATAAGTCCTGAAGCGGCGGTAGGCGGGCCAATCGGATTGTTAAAGAATGGTGACATAATAGAAATTGACATCCCGAACAACGCTATAAACGTAAAACTATCGGATAACGAACTGGCCGAACGCAAAAAGGCCTGGAAGCCGCCAAGACCAAGAATAACAAAGGGCTACCTTGCAAAGTATGCCTCAATGGCCACCAGCGCCGACACCGGCGCTATCCTGAAGTGGTAAGATAGATGCCAGCAAAGAAAAAAACTTCCTGGTATGTTGCAGGGCTATATTTTGAGTGTATGCAGTGCGGCGAATGCTGCTCCGGGCCTGCTGAGGGTTATATCTGGGTCAGCAGGCCGGAGATTCAAATAATCGCTGATTATTTGAAAATATCAGTGGGGCAGTTGCGGCAAGAGTGTTTAAGACGCGTGGGACTGCGGACAACGGTTATTGAACACCCCGGCACTAAAGATTGTATATTTCTGCAAGAATCTAACGGCCAAAAAAGATGTACGATTTACGCTGTTCGGCCGAGCCAGTGCAGAGCGTGGCCTTTTTGGCCGAGTAATTTAGCCAGCCCGGATGCCTGGAACAAGGCGGCCCAAAAGTGCAGCGGCATCAATCGCGGAAGGCATTACAACTTCGAGGAAATAGAGAGAATCAGTAAGAAAAAGAAAATGGCCACAAAGACACGAAGTCACGAAGAAAGAAGAAATGAAAGTGAGCTAAAGTGATGAAAGTGAGCTAAAGTGACTAAAGTGAGCTAAAGTTATAGGGGACTTGGGTCTGCCAGAGGCGGGCACTTTAGACACTTTACATTTTAGGCACTTTACACTTCTTCGTGTCGTGGTGGCAAAGAAGGAATAAAATGGTGGCTGGATACCAAGTTAACCATCAACTCCTCAAAAGGGCAGTTGAAATCTACAATTGGCTTGACCTCCAAGTTCTCAACAACAGCGAATTAGCTGGAAAGTGCGATGCCTGCGGCAAATGCTGTGATTTCGAGAGTTTCGATCACCGTTTGTTTGTTACCCCGCCGGAACTGATGTATTTAGCTGCAAAGCTTGGCACTGAAAACGTAAAGCCAATGCCAACCAGCCGATGCCCATACAATATCGGCGGTAAATGCACGATTTACGAATATCGCTTTGCCGGCTGTAGAATCTTCTGCTGCAAAGCCGATGCGGATTTTCAAAGCAGACTGAGCGAGTCGGCCCTGGAGAAATTCAAATCGATTTGCACAGAATTCCAAGTTCCTTATTGTTATAGTGACCTGGCAACTGCATTGAATAGATTTGTCGGCTAATATTTGTCAATCGGCCGGGGGACATTGTCCTGTGGGTCGCATAGCTTGATGTATTTTACGCCGAGTAGTGAGCCGTGTTCTTTGTAATAGCCGTAAAGCTTGAGCAGTTTTTCTTTATCCGTTGCCTCCAGATATCGCTGCCAGGTGCCGATTTCAGCTCCCCAGATAATTTCGGTATTGTCCGTTGCGTACAGGACAATATGTGGAAACCGAGCGTCTTCTCGGCCCTTGAAATTGCTTACATCGATAACTTCAATTTCCCACAGCAGTGGTTTGTCCGGCGTAACCTCTTCATCCATCCGCCAAAGAAGCTTCAACACATCCACCGCCGCGACGAGGTCGTCGCGCTGCCAGACTGTGCCCGGCTGCGGTACTTTTGTTATTAGCGACAGGCCTCTTACCTTTACGATGGGCAGATTCGGCATCGGCACAAAATCGAGCACGACCAGCTCAGCGTCCACGTAAAATTTGCTCATACCCCGTTTAACCAGAGCAATTGGCCTTCGCCACTGCGCTTCGATGCGGATAGTATCGTGGGTGGTCTGTACTGTTACATTTTGCAGCCACGCAACCTCTCGCTCAAGATTGTTCTGAACTGAGCGGGCGGTATCCTCATCAAGTTTCAAATCCTCGCCATTGGCTCTTGCAGCAGCGTAAATTTTTTCTGCGAGCTGTTCGGTGACCCAGGCGGGAGGGGCCACCAATTCAAGAAAGCCAATTTTTTCCGAGACAGGGATGGTTTTTCTTACGTATTTGTCCAGGAATGCAAAGCCGCTTCGTACGGCGGCAAAAACGCCAAACCCTACGGCCCCAAGGACACAAACTACTGCGAATACTTTCAAAATACCCGTAAAGCTCGGCCTTTGCCGGCCTGTCTTTTGCTTTTTCTTTCTTTTTGAAGTGCCGAGCTTGAACGATATTCTTTTCGTTTTGCTTTTTGTTCGTTTTCTTCTGGCCACCAGTTGTCTCGTATTGCGTATTGCGTATATCGTATTGCGTGATGGTTGGACGATTCACCGTTTCCCCGTCTGACCGACCTGCTGTCCAACGGGGCTATCTTTATTTTCCAATGCCGCCTCTACGATTTTAATGCACAGCTCGCTCATTGAAAGTCCCGCCTTTGCGGCGGCTTTAGGCAAAAGTGAATGGGTTGTGAAGCCCGGGATAGTATTGACCTCCAGAGTGCAGGCGATTTCCTCATCATCCAGGATAAAATCAACTCTTGCAAAGTGCCGGCAGCCGAGCGCATCGAAACAATCGAGCGCCGCTTGATTGATTTCCGCCACCAGAGCCGGGTCTCTAATTGTATCCAGAAGAAACTCCGTTTGCTCGTCGATGTATTTTGCCTGATAGTCGTAAAAGCCGGTTTTGCTTCGAACCTCAATAATCGGCAGCGGCCGGCCGCAGAGGATACCGACCGTTATCTCCCGGCCCGGCACGAATTTTTCAATCATACAATCGCCAAACTCGCTCAAGACTTTTCGGGCAGCGGCAATAGCTTCGCGCGGGTCAGTGACAATACTGATACCAACGCTGCTTCCCTGCCTTATCGGTTTTATTACATACGTGTCTGCAAACTGCTGCAATTGTTTTTCAGCCTGCCGAATATCCGTGTCGTGATTGAACTCTATTGCCGCAGGTGTTGCTACATCGGCTTCGGCAAAGGCCTTTTTGCTGGCCATTTTATCGAACGCTAATCTGCTTGCTGCCGGCCCGCTGCCTGTGTAGAGAAGCGATTTGTCTTCGAGTATTTGTTGTAATTGGCCGTCTTCCCCGAATTTGCCGTGCAGTGCAAGAAAGAACACGTCGATGTCACCATCCTGGAGTATATCCATATTGTCCGGTCTAATATCGGCGGTTACTACATTCAAGCCGGCTTCTTTTAACGCCTCAGCAACGCAATTGCCGCTCTGGAAGCTGATGTCACGTTCCTCGCCGATGCCACCCATAAGGACGGCCACTTTCAATTTACTATTTTCTATTTTCAATTCCCTAATTCCAGATTTCGATTTCAAGCTCCAGCTCGATGCCGAACCGTTCTTTGACCCTTTCTCTTATAGCATCTATCAGCCTCATAACGTCGCGGCTTTTGCACCCTTCTTGTGCGATTATAAAATTGGCGTGTTTTTCGCTAACGGCAGCTCCACCTATTTGCAAGCCCTTCAGACCGGCCCTATCAATCAGAGCGCCGGCCGAACCCCCCCTTGGATTTTTGAATATGCAGCCGGAATTTTTTGTATTTAACGGCTGATTATTCTTTTTATAAATCCAGATTTCCTTTACCGTTCGCATGATTTGCTCAGGGTCAGCAGTAGTCAGTTTCAGTTTGGCGTTTAGAATGAATTTGGCGGTGATATTTGTTCGGCGGTAGTCGAAAACAAGTTCCGGCTTGCTCTTTTCAAAGACGCTGCCCTGAGCATCCATCAGGGTGACAGTCTCTACGGCTGCGCCGATATCTCCGAAGTTACCGCCCGCATTCATTTTTATCGCTCCGCCGACCGAGCCGGGTATGCCGGTCAGAGCTTCGATGCCTGAAAGCCCCTTTTGGACACAAGTTAAAACCGCCCTGGTCAATTCCGCGCCTGCCCAGGCGGTAAGCCCGGCTTCAGACGGGTCAAATTGCGTCTGTGCAAACCGGCCTGCTTCAAGTTTTATCACCGCCGCTCGCAGGCCCTCGTCACTGATTAGCAGATTGGAGCCGAAGCCCATCACGTAAATTGGGATGTTGTTTTCGCTGCACCGCTGGACTACTTCTTTTAGTTGTTCGACGGTCTGCGGCCGAATTAAATAATCAGCCGGCCCACCCAGCCCGTACCAGGTGCGC
>JAUWBI010000075.1 GCA_030601745.1 Phycisphaerae bacterium | reverse complement strand
CAGCGATTTTCCCTCAAACGGATAGAACTCAGGCTCGTTTTTGTTGTAAGAATAGCTTTTGGGAAAGACGCACATTCGCATCTTATTAAACGGTGCATTTTTGAGTGTGGCCAGCGTTTGTTCCTCCATCGCATTTCCCTGATGCGCCCAGGCATAGCAGGTGGTGCCGATTTGAAAATAGGGCGTACCGTCGGCGTAGGCAAAGTGCCAGGTCTTGTGCACGCGAACAGGGCCGTGATTGCCCGGCGATGGTTCTACGCAGGTAAATTGGCCCGTTTTGGCGTTAAGCTCTCTGTGGTTACTTTTTGTTACGAAGGTCCATTCGCCCAGTGCGTCCGGCATAAACCGAATGCGATAGACACCGTTGCCGTCGTAAAATCCTTCCGGCTTAAAAACTCGGCCGCGCTGCTTAAACTCAGCGCTCAATTTTACATCAATAAATGGATTACCGCCTTCAGGCCCCTTTAGTGCCAGCTCGAAGATCCCCCAACGGGGGGAATTAGATTTTCCTTCTGCTGTTGTCGTAACTGCAAGCAACACCGAAAAAGTGAGAAGCAATAATTTAATCCGCCATAGGCGGACTCGATTTAAGCGTATTTTTCGCATCATCTGCTTTTTCCTTTTACATTTTTAGCAAAATGTATAAAGTCGGAGCGGTTCGCGACTCGTGCTACGTAGCGATTCATCCTTCGCAGTCCCGATTTTATCGGGACGGAGAATGGAGCTACTTCGCAGAGTAGCAACCGCCCTTACTACCCGGCTGTTAAATCAAATGGCGAGATGTAATCGCTGTGTTTGTTGCCGGCTGCTTTCAGGCGTTTGCGAACCTCGGCAAATGTGTCAAAGATAATTTGCGGCGTATCGGAAACCTTTTCTTTGTAAATTTTTTCGACGCGGTCGAGCTTTGCAAGGTTTTCCGGTATGCGGAACGTAAACTGCTCCACGTAGTCGGCCTGGGTATATTGTGCATCAAGATGTTCTTTGAACAGCTTTTCCAGATCCTCATATTTTGGTATCAGGCCGGTCGGCGTTTCAATTGCCTCAACGTCGCCGTTTACCCGAAGTTCAGCCCACAGAATCCAGATGAGTTTATCGGCCATACCGTTTAGGTATTTGCCGTCTTTGTCCTTGAGGAAGTAATTGACCGAGAAAATCAGAGGCGGGTCCTCGATACCCTTTGCGAAATCCAGATTGTTCTGGATGTATCGGCCGAGCGGTATTGAGAGGAAATCGAGATTCGACATCAGATTGAACGTTCTGACGTCTTCTTTGCCTAACGTTGCAGAGGTGGTTTCAGATTCGAGGGAGGCACCTTTTATGATAATGCCCTCTGCCCAGTTAAAGGCCTGCTCGACAGGGACCAGGGTATCGCTGTCGCGACCGCCGTAAATAACACTACCGACCGGCACGCCATTCGGGTCATCGAGCAGCGGATCGCGATTGCTCAGGTCCGGGATGTTTAAGCAATAGCGAGCATTTTTGTGAGAAGGTGTAATTTCATTGCCGTCGGAATCGGTTTTACCTTTGTACCATTTACCTGAATGGTTAGTTCCTTCCGTCGGCAATTCTCCGCCTTCGGCGGACATACCAAGCCAGTGCGGCTTCTTTGCACCATCAATCAGGACGTTGGAAAAGATGACTTCGCAGGGACCTGTCAGGGCTTCGTAAATAATGGGGTCATCTTTTGAGTTAACATCGCGGATGATGCCGAAGATACCCTTTTCAACGTTCACGGAGTATATTTGGCCGTCCTTTTTGCGAAAATAGGCGATGTCGTCACCAATGATTGTTTGTCCGGGCAGCATTGAGGTTGAGGTTTTTCCACAGGCCGACGGGAATGCGCCGGCAAAGTAAGTTACTCGGCCCCCGCCCCTCCGAGGGGTGGGGTGAGCACCCATAACAAACATATGCTCGGCGAGCCAGCCTTGGTTTGAGGCCTTGTTGATAGCCAATCGCAGGGCCAATTTTTTGAGGCCTATAGTGTTGCCGCCATATTGGGTATTGACGCTGTAGACGAGGTCTTCTTCGAGGTCGATGTAGATTCGGCGTTTGTCGATGTTTTTGCTTACGGCGTTTTCCAGCTCGCCTTCGGAATGGATGAATCTGAAGAAATCCGGTGAGGAGCCGAATTTTTTGAACTGCTCGTACCCGGGCCGATAGAGAATGCTTTCGCTGTGGGCGACGTAAGGCGAATCCGTTATCTGAACGCAGGGGATAGAGAAATCTGAACCGGTTGGGCCCAGGCACCAGAAGCAAATCAGCATTTCCCGGTCAGCCATTGAATCTTTCAGGAAGGAGCGGACTTCTTCGACGCCAGCGGATTTTTCGATGGAATTTAGACTTTCGCCTAACTGCGAGCCGGGCGGCAGTAAATATTTTGTTTGAGCTTTGTCGCGGGCCTGGTCGTGGTATCCGTCAAAATGACAGGTATGGCCGGGGACGTTGAGTGGTATTTCTTCGCCGTTCTTTATCGCGAGGTCGCGAATATAAGCTCTGTCTGCAGGCGAATCGGTGCAGACAAAGACCGAGGCCGGGCGGCAAAGCTCAATCGCATCGGCGACAAAATCGTGCATCTTCGGGTTGTCCAGCGCGATGAGCTTGTTGTAATTTTCCGCTGTCAGCTTTTCCTTCAATAATTCGTTTACATTATTCATCTGCGGCCATTACCTCCTTAGCGTTTAATCAAGTCCGTCGATATCCGTTGATGTCCGGCAATTTGCCGGACCGGATGACACATTCAAAAAAGCGAGGGGATTGTAACTATGGAGCCGGCCGGCGTCAACCCTGTTAGAAACTTTTTCCCATCGCGTATTGTGTGATGGGGGACGCGGTTCCCTCCACTGCGGTCGGGATAAATTTGGTTTGACAGAGATTGCGGTTTCGGTTATTGTATTGTTCTAACACTGACATCAAGTGATTTGGGCTTGTCGCTTTTGGAGGATTTGGGTATATCTGTTAGCTTACTGCAACTTACCATTGGGTTTGGGAAAATGTGGTCTTTGTTTATGTTGATTGAGTTGTGTCGCGGGGACAGGAAAACGCGACCAAGAATTTGGAGGTGCGGAAATGCAATTGTTAAAAAGAAAACACGTCCAGTCAGTATGTCCGAAAACAGGTAAGTATCCCGGGTGGTTCCCCAAACGCAACAGGAAATATCGCTGGTTGATGTGGATATTTCCGATTGCGGGGCTGTTGTCACTGATATGGTTCCTGATACGTGTGCTGCCGAAGCCTTCGCGGGCAACGTATCCGTGTCAGCGGGTGGCTTTTCCATTGGCCTCGGGCTTTGTGGCCTGGGTTTTAGGACTGGTCGGGTCAGTGGCGGCACTTAAAAAGGCGAAGCTCAACTTTTCGCGAAGGCGGTATATATTAGGTTTGATATGCGTTGCCGTGAGTGTTGGGGCCATTTGGCTGGCTGTCGCTGCCACCGGTGAGAAACTTCTGTTAGCTGAACCGCAACCTGTGAATCAGCCAATAGGGGAGGCGAAAGGGATTCATCCCGGGCGTGTCGTGTGGGTGCACGACCCTGAAGCGACTGACTGGGATGGGCCGGGTGATGGGCATCCGTGGGAAAGCAACCACACAAGTCAGATACGGGTGAGCAAAATGATGTCCGAGGCAATACAGGAGCTGACCGGTAAGGCCAGCGACACTGTGGCCTGGGACAGGCTTTTTAGATACCACAATAAAACACGCGGCAAAGGAGATGTTGGTTATAAGCGAGGCGAGAAGATTGTTATCAAGGTAAACTTTGTGGGCTTTATCTGGACTCATGGAGGGGTTAAGGCGGAAAATTACAGCCTGGAAAGCAACAGGGATTATATGAATACGTCGCCGCGGATGATTATAGCCCTGCTGCGACAGCTCGTAAAGACGGTCGGCGTGAAAGAAGCGGACATCGCTATCTTCGATAGTCTGTCGTATTTTGCAAACGAGTACTACGATATCTTCCGCAAGGAGTTTCCGAGTGTACGATGTGTCGACCATACAGGTCAGTTCGGGCGAATCGAATCTAAACAATCTTCGGTTCCGCTGTACTGGAGCAGTAATCCGAAAGGATACAAACAGGACTATGCGCCCGTTTGCATTGCCGAGGCGGATTACTTAATCAACTTTGCGAACCTCAAGGCACACACTGGTGCCGGCGTAACTCTCTGTGCCAAGAACCATTACGGCTCACTGATAAGGTGGCCGGCCCAGAAGGGCTATTACGATATGCATAAAAGCGCTTTCTCGCAAAAGGTAGGCGTATACAGGAATCTGGTGGACCTGATGGGGCACGCGCACATCGGCGGCAAGACGGTGCTGTACCTGATTGACGGACTGTACTGTGGTATACACCCCACCGATATGAATAGAGGGCCGAGGAGATGGAAGTCGTATCCTTTCAATGGTGACTGGACTTCAAGTCTTCTTGCCTCGCAGGACCCGGTGGCCATTGACTCGGTCGGCTTCGATTTTCTTTATGCCGAATATGAGGACCCTTCCCGCAGGAGCGGAGTTGATGACTATCTGCAGGAGGCGGCACTGGCGAATAATCCGCCTTCGGGGACATTTTATGACCCCGACCATTCCGGCGACGTTAAGAGACTATCGAGTCTTGGCGTTCACGAGCACTGGAACAATCCGAAGGATAAGCAATATTCTCGCAATTTAGGACGCGCCCTCGGCATCGAGCTGGTAGCGATAACACCGACAAGCGCTGCTGAAAAACCAGGCATTGTTGCACGTGGGGCAAAGGTGAAAAAACTTGCCGGCGTTTTTAAGTTTACGGAAGGGCCGGCGGTTGACGCCGAGGGCAATGTCTTCTTCACTGACCAGCCGAATAACCGGATTCACAAGTGGTCGGTTGACGGCAAGCTGTCAATATTTCACAAAAGCCCGGGAAGAGCCAACGGCCTTTACTTCGACAAAAAAGGTAACCTGCTGGCCTGTGCAGACCTTAATAACCAGTTATGGTCGATTGATATGAAGGGCAGGGTAACGGTACTGGTTAAAGGGTACAAAGGCAAAAAGCTGAACGGTCCGAACGACCTGTGGATAGACCGGAAAGGCGGCATTTACTTTACCGACCCGTTTTACCGCAGGAGGTACTGGAACAGAGGGCCTATGGAGCAGGACGGCCAGCACGTTTATTACCTTTACCCGGACCGTAAAAAGCTCATACGGGTAACCGATGACCTGGTCACGCCGAACGGAATAATAGGTACTCCTGACGGCAAACTGCTTTACGTGGCTGACCTCGGAGCGAAAAAGACGTATGTGTACAACATCAATAAGGACGGAACGCTGTCGAACAAAAAACTCTTTTGCTCGATGGGTTCTGACGGGATGACTATTGACAATGAGGGGAACGTTTACCTGACGGGAAAAGGCGTTACGGTTTTTAATTCGGCCGGTGAAAAGATAGAACACATTGACATTGACGCCGGGTGGACGGCAAACGTATGTTTCGGCGGTAAGGACAAACATACGCTGTTTATCACGGCCCAGACCTCACTGTATTCAGTCCGGATGCGAGTTAAAGGTGTATAGGAAAGACCCCCCCCTTTCTTGCTTCGCACCTGTGGTTGCGCAACCACAGGTGCAGGCAAGAAGCAAGGGGGGCAAAATGGGAACCCTGATATATGTTTGGGGTATGAAAAGCCAAAGGAGGTACAAATGAACAGAAAATGGTATGGTTTGGCAGTATCGTGGTCGGTAGTGGTTGCAGCGACTGTGTGTCTTATCCACTGCAGCGTCGCCTGCGGCGGATTCCGTGCCGCCATTGCCGTGCGCAACGTGACGCCCGATACGCTCCTGCCCGTTTCGGGCGGTGTCGGACCTTCTAAGGGCGTCAAGCAAAAAATCGGGGAATTGACCGTCCGTGCCTTGGTCATCGAGAATGGCGAGACGCGTGTGGCCATTTGCAGTACCGACTTCCTTGGCTTTCCCGGGGTGCTCTGCAAGAGTGTCCGCGCGCAGGTGTCGGGCATCGCGCCGGAGAACATTCTCATCGGCGCCACACATACCCATAGCGCCCCGGATTGCTACGGCTTTACCGACAAAAGCGGTAAAACCGGCACTGACATCGAGTATCTGAGTAGCGTGTGTACGAAATTGGCCGATGCAATCACCGAGGCGGTCGATAAGCTACAACCGGCGTGTATTAAAATCGCTACCGGTAGGGCTCAAGGCAAGATAGCCTTCAACTATTACGCCGAGCAGTTGTACGATCCCCGGTGCGATGTGATTCAGGTCCTTGATGCCAAAGGTAAGCCCTTCGCCACACTCGTCAATTACGCCTGTCATCCAGAAATAATCGGGGCGGACCAGGGTATCCTCTGCCCGGATTTTGTGGGACCGCTCTACGACCGCATCAAAGAACGCGGAGGCGGTACCGGTATCTTCATGAACGGCGCCCTGGGAGGTATGGTGACCGCTGACTGCCGTGGTCCTGACGGCAAAGACATCCGGACGTGGGACGAGTGCATTCGTATCGGCTACCTCCTCGCTGATGAGTCGCTCCGCATTGTGGCTGGTGCGCCCATCCACAAGAATCCCAAACTGTTTTGCGGCAATATAACTATCAAGTTCCCTATCGAAAGCGAACTCATCCGGTCCATCGTCAAGCTATCCCCACTGGGCTTTGAATTAGACGAAAAGGGGCGCGTAGCCAGCCAAGTGAACGTCGTGAACATCGGGAGTGCCCAAATCCTCACCATCCCCGGCGAAGCGCTGCCCAACATCGGTTATTACCTGAAGCGCAAGATGCATGGCAAGCACAACTTTCTTTTCGGCCTCACCAACGATGCCTTCGGCTACATTCTGACAAAGGTGGATTGGAATAGCTTCGATCGCTACGACTACATCAGCAGAATATGCCTGGGCGAGATGACCGGGGAGATTTTTATTGAAGAAGTCCTGGAGTTTATTGATAAGTGTCCCTGTCCAATGCGTACCACTAATTGATGGAGATTCTGATCGTAGATTCCCAAAACTTAGCATACGGGGTTTGGAGAATGAAAAATGCTGAATGAATATGTACGGTGCATTCATAGGAGAAACAAATGAAGAGTAAATGGTATCATCTGATGGTATTGCTCTTGATGTGGGCATCATCTGCTCTTGGGGCCGTTCCCGTTACGGTGGACGTGGTTGAGGTCAAGAAGATATGGGATAAGGCACCACACAACGCATTTACAGACCTGGTTCGCTGGAATGAGCGGTTCTACTGCGCGTTTCGCGAGGGTAGAGGGCACGTTTCAACAGACGGCAGGATACGGATACTTGAATCGAAAGACGCGAATCTCTGGGAGTCAGCGGCTCTGGTTACGCAGGAGGGCTACGACCTGCGGGATGCGCACTTATCAGTAACACCTGACGGCAGGTTAATGCTGCTGGGCGGGGCCGCTCCGCGCAAGCGGGACAATCAAAGCGCGCCAACCGGCACGTTCACTTGTTTCTCTAAGGACGGGAGGCGATGGAGCAAGCCGCGAATTGTCGTCAAGCCGGGGCGGTGGCTGTGGTGCGTCACCTGGAACAAAGGAAAGGCGTACGGTGTTTCCTATGCAGCCGGAGAAGGTATGCCGTACCTTGATTTGCTCGTCAGTTCCGACGGAGTAAACTACCAGCCACACGTGGCCAAACTTTTTGGAGAGGGTTATCCGACTGAAGTAACGCTGCGATTTGACACCGATGATACTTGTTATGCGCTGGTGCGGCGAGACCGGCACACGAATAAACCGAGCAGCGCAATGCTTGGGGTAAGCAAGCCTCGCCCCTCCGAGGGGCTGGGCAAGCCAGGTTACAAGAAATGGCGGTGGCACGACCTCGGAGCAGGTTTCAACGGTTTTGGAGGTCCCAACCTCATCCGGATACCCGGCGGCCATTGGATCGGTGCAGGCCGAATGCACGAAGGTGGGGCGCATACGGCGCTGACTTACATTGATATCAAGAATGGCACAATGACCAAATTGTTAAAACTGCCGAGCGGCGGCGATACAAGTTATCCGGGATTGGTCTGGTATGAGGATATGCTTTATGTCAGCTACTATTCCAGCCACGAAGGTAAGACCAGTATTTATCTGGCGAAGTTGAAGGTCAAGCCAAAGGAACGAGACGCCCCCCTGTTGCCTTCGGCAACAAAGATGGGGGGGGTTGGGGCAGAGACAAATCCTACGGGTGAGTCAATCGGAGGCGGCAAAGTGGATGTTTGGCTTCGGTAGTCTTGCAAGAGACATAAAGTCGGTGGTATAATGTGTCAACGAGTGTGCCGGCAAATCAAGAGCGTTCGTGAGAGCTCATTTATGATATTCTTTAGCGTCTGAAAAGTGAAAGGAGATGCAGATGAACAGGAAATGGTATGTTTTGATAGTATTGTTGTTAGTGGCAGTGGCTGGCTGTAAGAAAGAGTCGGTGCCTGCTGAAAAATTAAGTGTTGTGGCAGCAGGGGCAGAAGTGGAAAAACTTGCCGGCGGTTTTAGGTTTACGGAAGGGCCGGCAGCCGACGCAAAGGGGAATATCTTCTTTACGGACATCCCCAATAATCGCATTCACAAGTGGTCGCTGGACGGTGAGCTGTCAACCCTTCGGGAAAACTCAGGCGGGTCGAACGGCCTGTTCTTTGACAAAGACGGGAACCTCTCGGCTTGTGAAGGAGGTGGGCGCCGGTTAGTGTCCATCGACGCAGAGGGCAACGTGACGGTTCTGGCTGATAAGTATCAAAATAAAAAGTTCAACAGTCTTAACGACCTGTGGATTGACCCGAAAGGCGGTATTTACTTTACCGACCCCCACTACGGGCGCAGAGACAACCTTGAGCAGGACGGCGAACATGTCTATTATCTCTCGCCCGACCGTAAAAGCATCATCCGTGTAGTCGATGATATGGTCAGGCCCAACGGGATAATAGGAACTCCTGACGGCAAGCTACTCTATGTAACTGACCATGGCGGGAAAAAGACGTTTGTGTACTCCGTCGATAAAGACGGAACGCTGTCGAACAAAAAACTCTTTGCCCCGGAAGGTTCCGACGGGATGACAATTGATAATAAGGGTAATGTTTACCTGACGACGAGAGCGGTGGTGGTTTACAACAAAAAGGGCGTAAGAATTGAAACGATTGAAGTGCCGGAAGGGCCTGCCAATGTCTGTTTCGGCGGCAAGGACAACCGGACGCTCTTTATCACGGCCCGAACCTCACTGTATTCAGTCCGGATGCGGGTTAAAGGCATATAACGGCGAGCGAAGATTTCCCGATTTAGAACATCCTCAACTGTCTTGGCATGTTCGTACGCGCCATAATCCCGGTGCAGTAGAATGCAAACAGCCGGCCCAGGCTAATAAGCCAGGAACGGAACAGTAAGGGCCTGTCAATCAATAACTGTGGGGCGTCCGCGCTCACCGACCTTCTTGAAGTGGGCCAGCGCACTTTCACGGTCGGCGAAGTCTTTCTCCGTGAACAAGAGAGTAGTTGCTCCGATGCGGATTTGGTCGCCGTCGGCCAAGGCGGTCTCGTCCTGGATTTTTCGACCGTTGATGAAGACGCCGTGTTTGCTTTTCATATCGAGCGCGTAATATCGGTCCTCGTCTTTGTCGAAGTGGATCTGCACGTGCTTACGAGAGACGTGCTCATCAAGGATCTGGATTGGAAGGGCCTCATCCCTACCGATGACATTCGTGCGACGACCGAGTGGGTAATAGTCGCTTTTTTGTGTTCCTGAGATTACAATGATAGAAGCCATTGCAACTCCTTTCCTCGATTATCGATTGGTGGATATAGTATTGGCCATTCGCAGCGGAGTCAACGCCTTTTTGCGAGGAATTTTGAGATTGCTTCGCTTCGCTCGCAATGACCGCGAGGAATAACGAATTATGAAGTTGAGATTGCCACGTCGCTTCGCTCCTTGCAATGACAATTTTTAGAATAGATCCTTCGCTTGCGCTCAGGATGACGGGGAGAGATACGAAATACGAGATATGCCTTAAACAGTTTGCAACTGGCGCTGTGCCTGCAGCACCGCAGCGGCGTCACCCAGAACAAGCTGCTTTATCAAACTGGCCGGAACCAGTGTGATTCCCATGCTGAAGATTTTTTCTTCAACCATCGAAGCAATCATCCGTGCCGTTTGCTGGGAAACATTATGCCTGGTCACCAAATCGTTGACTATTCTGGACTTGTCCCATCGACACCTGCTGTCCAATTCCCCGTCCTTGCAAAGCAGCTCGGCATCGGCCAGTTCCTGAATATCAATCGAAGCAACCTCAATTCGGGAGCGTTTAAGCTTGCGCTCAAAATGGTGCTCACTCAGCGCAACTGCAGCTTCTTCATAGCTCGTAGCCGCCAGAACCGCCTTAACTATGGAAAAGATCTCGCTGCTGGTTACGGCACGGCCTTTTTGTCTGCGATAAAGAAAATATGTCACCACCTCGGCAAGCTGCTCTGCAACGCATATATCCGCCTGACCAATCCTGCCAAGAGCGTTGCTGATGGTCCCTATGACTTTTGTGTGCAGGTATTCTTCGACACTGCCGTCTGCTTTTATGACTTTAAGCTGCATCTGTATCCCCTCCTTTTTGCTTCCTTGCAAGATTTAACAACCACTATGCCTCCTGAGTCGTTGTGAGTCGACGAACGCTTACTATTGCGGCCCGTTGAAAAGGGTCGGCTGCCCAATATGCTCAGCTTCCTGAATAACGTGACTGACCTCTTCAATCAATTCGCCCGCATCCTTGAAATCACGATAGACACTCGCAAAACGAATATACGCAACCTTATCGACCCGGCGAAGATGCTTCATTACGCTTTCGCCGATAAAGGCTGATGAAACCTCTTTGTCGAAGTTTCGGAATATACTTTCTTCCACCTTATCAGCAATTTGTTGAATCTGCTCTGCCGAGACCGGTCTCTTGTAACAAGCCTTCTGCAAACCACCAATGATTTTGTCCCTGTCATAAGGAATCCGAGACTTGTCTTTTTTCATCACATAAAGCTTAAAGCTTTCGCCTATCTTTTCGTAGGTGGTAAAACGTCTTTTGCACACCAGGCATTGACGGCGGCGTCTAATTACTCTACCGGCATCGCTTGAGCGCGAATCAACAACCCTATCCCGGTCCTCCTTGCAAAAGGGACACCTCACAAGCCAAGCCCACCTCAAAAAATTCACCAAAAACTATTCACAGCTCACCAAGACAACACCACATCTCGCTGGTCTGCATATTCTAAGCCCAATATATAGTATGTCAAAAAAAATCTTATGGAAGCTGCTAACCGGCCTGATTCTCAAGCTGTTAAATTTTATTTTGGTCGCTCCCAATCTACGGCTGGATAAGCACTAATGAAAAAAACTAAAAAAAACTCACAGCTCTTTTCGCCGGTGATTTTTTTGTAAAAAAAAGCCCCTGCGCACAGGACGCAGAGGCCCAACTCGGAAAGAAACTTATATGTCCCCCCCTACCTCGATGCATCGCATCGGGGCTATACTCAAGGCCCTCGCAAACGAGAAGCGTTATTTTCAATCCTGCCTGGATGCTACTGCCGAATTATCCCCCCCCAGAGCAGGATTATTAAATTGGGCCAATGATCTCACTCAATAGACGGACGCGCTTGGGACAAACAAAGCTAAGCGGGTCTCATCTGCTTTATGTTTTGCCCAACCTTAATTAAAGTCTAACACAAAAATCGCAAGGGGGCAAATTAAGAGGCCTACTTTTTTGCTTTTTATAACAGCCCGATAAAACCGTCTCGATGCTCGATTCTCGTGATTGGTAACTGGTAAATGGTGGGCACGGCCCACCCTACAACTTGAAATGACGAAGTGAATATCCAATCCGTCCCGTCTGAAGCCGGGCCGGACCTGGACGGCATCGAACAGGAAATGTCGAATTATGAAGTGGAGATTGCCACGTCCTCACTGCGTTCGGGCTCGCAATGACACAACCCCTTAATAAATTAAGGGGCAAGGAACCCCGACCACAGGGGTCGGGGCTAAACGGGAAGGAACCACTTACTTACGTGCGCGGCTCTGTTTGTATTTCTTCGATTCTGGCTTCAGCTTTTAGCCGGTCTACAAACTCGTTAATAGCATTTCCCCGCATCTGCTCGGCAAGCTCGTTTTTTATATGGTCTCTAACTTCTTCAAGGCCGGGCACTACCCCCGGCTTCCTGTCATACAGTCTGGCTATATGAAACCCAAAGCGGGTGCGAAAAACGTCGCTTACTTCCCCCACATTCAAATTAAAAACCACATCCTCAAACTCCTCCACCATTTGCCCCCTTGTCATATAGCCCAGGTCGCCACCATTTTCAGGACAATCGGAATACTTTTTGGCCAGCGTTTCAAAAACTGCGCCGTTTTTCAATTCATCCTGTGCTTTTGTTATCACATCACAGGCGGCGGCTTCATCCGTCTGCCAGCTTACGTGTTTTACTATATGGCCCACTCTGACCTGCTCGGCAGATTTTAACTGCTCTTTATTTTCCTCATAGAATTTCAGGACGGCTTCCTGCGACGGCCCGGGGACGTCTTTGCAAACATTCTGCAACATCCGCTCAACTTTTATTTGCAGCTCAATATCTTCTTTTATTTTTTCTTCATTTTCAGCATTAAGTTCTTCGGGCAACTGCCTACCTTCATACGGTTTTTTCAATTCCGCTAAAGCGGCATCGATTTGGTCTTTCGGTATCCGGTCGCTATTTTTTTTCGCTTCCTGATTGATTAAGACCCTCTCGATGACATTCTCCCTGGACCAATCAAGCAACTGGGCCTCTCGCTCTTTGGGGTCCATATCCTTAAACGTTTGTTCGTAACTCGGCCTTAAGCGCCCGGCTTCCTGCTGTATCACGGAATCTTCAATTTTTTCGCCATTAACAACCAAAGTCATATTTTGTACCTCGAAATTTCGGATTTTGTATCACGCATCATGCCTGCCGGGCTTTGCATAGCAGTCGGGGTCCTGTGCCAACTTTTCTCTGGCTTCCTGTGTCATCATCTCAAAAGCCGGGTGAGTGCTCTCCCAGGCCCGCTCGGTAAATGGGCTTTTGCGCATTTTTTCCACTTCGGCGGCGGCCTCTGCAAAGTAGCTGCCGTAGATATGCAGCGAATCGCTTATATCGACATACCTACCCACTGTTACCGGCTGATTCATTTTCTTAGATATTCCCTCGGCAATCATCCTCTGAAGTTCGGTAAGGGCATAGACATTCATAAACCACGCTTTGTAAAGGTCCCTGCTGCGCCAGTGCGTATTCATATTAAGCGAGAGTTTGCCAGCATCGGCCGCCACCAACCGGCACCATAGTCTCTGCAGACAGGGCGGGTCATCCGTCTGTGGGTCAGCCGTCGGCATCCAGGTTATCGCTTGAGCCCTGCGGCTGTGCCCGGCCTGCGAGAGGTAATCGATAATATACTGAATCTGGTCGACTTTCCTGAAAGGCTTTGGCGCATCAGCGCTGCGTATATTTTCCACCGGACAGTATGCAAATAACCGTTCGTGATATGTATATGTCCATTTGCCCGCAGCAGGGTCAATCCAGTGGTCGTGAATGCCACTTACTACTTCCAGCCGATACGACTCCAGCTCTTCGGGCCCGCCCGGAAAGTTCTTGTGAATCCTCGGCTCATTGAAAGGGTCGGTGATGGTAACAATAACGGTTGCGTCTTTGCTCGGCGGGTCTTCGGGCTTATCGTACTGAGTTTTGACCTCCAAGCCCTTGTCCCACACAGCCAAAACAGCTTTCTCCCACGCTTCGGGCAGACAGTCAGCGGTTATCGCAATTACAGGGATATTAGCAGTCGGTGTTGAAATAGTCGTCTCCCACTGGCAATTTACATCGCTTTTTTATAATACCTTTAATTTGAAATGCTCATTTCTTCATCCGTGATATTGTATTGCTTGCGGTAGCGCTCTGGTATCCTACGCAGCAGCACCCTCGCCTTCGCGGCTTCTGCGCTGTCCGGCCACCGTTGGATTATCTCCCGGCAAAAATCCACGCATCTTTTATAACTCATGAGCGGCTTGCGGGCGATTCTAAATTCTGTCTCGGCCCACTGATACAACTTTTGGGCCTGTAGATTTTGCTGCAGTTGCTCTATCTCATCGGGCTGAGGCTGAGCAGCCGGCTGTTTTACATCTGCCCTTTTTGCCTTTGCCTGCTTTGCCTTTAGTTCAGCTTCGGCAAGCTCGGCCTGCAACCTGGCTTCCTGGGCCTCCACCAGTTTTTCTACCCTCTCGAAATCCGTTGCCTCTTCAATTCCGGAAGACAGGAAGTTCGCCAACAAAACAACCCCTATTATAATGATAATCACAAGAGCCGCTATTTTCAGCCAGAATGTATTCATAATTACTCCCAAGCCCTTTTAATATTGATTATTGATTACTGATTATTTATAATCCATTTTACTGTTTAGTTTTCTTTTTTCAATAGTAAATAGTCAATAGCAAATAGTCAATTTGAAATGTTCACGGGGCTTATAGAGGCAATTTGCACGGTAAAGTCGGTTCGCCGAAGCGCAGGTGGTCTTTTGCTGACCATAGACCTGGGCAAACTGGCCGATGAGAGCAAAATCGGCGATAGTATAGCCATAAACGGCGTGTGTCTGACCATCGCCGGGGTGGATGGCGGGCTTGCAGCATTTGACATCAGCAGCGAAACACTCACAAAGTCGAATCTGGGCAAACTAAAACCCTCATCACCGGTAAACGTCGAACTGGCTCTGAAGGCCGCCGGTCGACTCGGCGGACATATCGTCCAGGGCCATATCGACGGGGTAGCCACGATTAAAGCAATCAATAAGCAAGGTCAATTCGCCGATATAAAATTTGCAGCCAGCGAGGAACTGCTCGACCAAATGGTAGTCAAAGGTTCGGTCGCCGTTGACGGAATAAGTTTGACGATAGCGAGTATGGATGAAAACAGCTTCAGCGCCGCGATAATACCTGAGACGCTGAAAAAAACGACGCTGGGCACAGCAAAAATCGGCGATACAGTAAACATCGAAACTGATATAATCGTAAAGACAATAAGGAAGCAGCTCGAAAAGATTTTGCCACAAAAGCAACCGCTAACAATAGAAAACTTAAAACAATTGGGATTTTGAATTTGTATCTCGTGAAGCGGGAAACGAGATAGGAAATATGAGTTATATGAACAAAACCAACATCAACAATTCGATAACCGAGCAGATGGTCATAGGCGTAACGATGGGCGATGCCGCCGGTATCGGCCCGGAGGTTGTTGTTAAGGCGCTGGCTGACCCGAACATACGGCGGGCAGCAAAATTTATCATTTTCGGTATGAACGAGCAGCTCTGTTACGCCGCCGATAAAGTCGAGATTGAGCCATTCTGGGGCCGGCATCAACACGAAAAAATCAGCAGAGATTACCCTCATAAAGTTGTTGTAGCTGATTACGATGAATATTCCGTCCCACCCTGGATTAGAGGCCCCAGCAGGATTGCCGGTGAGACATCAATAAGGTTTTGCCTCGATGCCATTGACGCCGCTCGAGCAGGTATAATCGATGCGGTAGTAACAGCACCAATCAGCAAAACGAGTTGGAAGCTGGCCGGTGCAGCGTGGCCCGGCCATACGGAGATGCTGGCCGAGCGGTGCAAATCTCCGCGAAAGGCGATGATGTTTGTGGCCGGTCCGTTAAAAGTAGCTCTGGCAACAATTCACGAAGCGCTGTTTGAAGTGCGACACAAGTTCACAATCGGCTGCGTGTTCGAGCCAATAGATTTATTAAATGACGCATTAAAAGAATACTTCCGGGTGGAAAATCCTAAGATTGGCGTTGCGGCACTGAATCCTCACGCCAGCGAAGACGGCCAATTCGGCGATGAAGAACGGCGGATAATATCGCCTGCGATTTTATTGGCACAGGAACAAGGTATAAACTGCCTGGGCCCATTCCCGGCTGATACACTCTTTTTGCGGGCTGCTCAAAGTGAATTTGACGCCGTTGTCGCAATGTATCACGACCAGGGTATGATTCCTGTAAAACTGCTCGATTTCGAGAAGGCCGTTAATGTCACTATCGGCATACCAATAATAAGAACGTCACCTGCCCACGGGACAGCTTTCGATATCGTAGAGCGAAACCTTGCCAACCCGGCCGGTATGAAATCAGCCATAACCACTGCAATACAAATTGCCACAACGAAACGTAAAGCGCATCTCGTGAAGCGTGAAGCGTGAAGCGGAATACGCGATATGCAATTATGCAGACTAAGCAGCAAATCCAACAGTTACTTGCATCAGTAGGCATCTCTCCAAACAAACGGCTCGGTCAGCATTTCCTCATCGACCTGAATCTGATGGAGAAGCTCGTAGATTCTGCGAATATCCACAATAACGATATTGTGCTCGAAGTCGGCTGCGGCACAGGTTCCTTAACTGAGGCTTTGGCCCAGCGTGCCGGTAAGGTCATCGCCGTCGAGGTTGATGAGCGTCTCGCCAAAATTGCAAAAAGACAACTGGCAAAAGCTGAAAACGTCGAGGTAATCAACGCCGATATCCTCAAGAACAAGAATACTATCAGCCGCACCGTCACAGACGCAATCGAGCCGGCCCGTAAGAAATACCCCGGCCGGGTCTTGTTGGTGGCAAATCTGCCTTATAATGTAGCTTCTCCTGTAATGCTGAATTTGGTTACAGGCCCGACAATAGCAGACAGTATGTATGTTACAATCCAAAAGGAAGTGGCCGAGCGAATGACAGCTGCTGCCGGCGGCAAAGATTACGGCATATTGAGCATCCTGCTGAGCGCAACGGGCGATGTAAAAACAGAAAGGGTTTTGAGGCCGACGGTCTTTTGGCCCCAGCCGCAGGTCGATTCTGCAATGGTCAGCTTTGTCCGCAAAAAGGAGAAAGTAAGCCGGATTAAGAATATGGAAGTCTTCAGCGAGGTCGTAAATCTCTTTATGCGACACCGCCGAAAGATGCTAAAGGCCTGCACAAAGCTCGCGCAGGGTGAACTTGCAAAAATTCACAGTTGGCCTAAAATCTTTGAGCAATGCTGCATCGACCCGCACCAGCGCCCCGAACAGCTCTCGCCGGAAGATTATATCGCTGTTGCGAACCTAT
>JAUWBI010000063.1 GCA_030601745.1 Phycisphaerae bacterium | reverse complement strand
TAATATACTACTAACAAATAGATCTAAAAATGGGTTCAGCAGCCGTTCCTTACGTCACTTTCCCTGCTGAACGCCCGGCTATTCCTGGAAAAATCGGTAATGCTATAAAACAATATTAAAGGGGCTTCAACGGTTTGCTTTACTGGCTGTGCTTTTCTTCACGCGAGGCTTGGGTGGGATGAGGGGGAGGGAAAGAGGCCGAAGTGTTCGAGCGAAGGTAAAGAGGCCGCCCTGCTTCCCCCCAAAATCTGGTAGTTTCGCCGATTGACAACGACTTACTGTGGAGCTATATTCAGAAAGGAAAAAAGAGGAAAGTTCGGCAAGACAACTGAATCGATGTTGAGTGGGAAGTGAGGTTTTGAGAAACAAAGAAAAGGATTAAACGATGAATAAAGTACTCATTATAGTCGGCGAGGCGACCGAGACCGTGGACACACTGTATCCGTACTACCGTTTGCAGGAAGATGATTTTGAACCTGTGGTGGCCGGCCCGGAGAAGCGGCGTTACCATATGGTTCTGCACGAGATTCCCCCGGACTGGGACGGCGAGGTCACTCGCGAGTTCGAGGGTTACACAATTCAGGCCGACGTTGCCTTCCGAGATGTGAATCCAGAAGAGTATCTGGGCATTTTCTTCTCGGGAGGTCGTGCCCCAGAATACCTTAGATACGACCCTGACTTAGTCCGTATCACGCGCCACTTCTTCGAAGCGAATAAGCCCATAGCCTGTGTATGTCATGGCGTGGAGATACTGGCTTATGCCCGATGTGTGAAGGGACGGCGTATGGCCACCGTGCCTAAATGCAAATTCGACCTCGAGGTTTGTGAAGGCACTTTTGTAGACGAACCGTGCGTCGTGGATGGTAACCTGGTCAGTGGACGGACGTACCATGACCACGGCCACTATATCGGTGTGTGGATCAAAATGCTGATCAAAGCGCGTGGAGCGGCGGAACGGTTGGAGCAGGCCTGATCTGTCCAGGCTCCAGATAACTAAGTTCTAAAAGAAGTTTAACACCTAAAGACCCGTTTTGACCGGTTGACTGTAGTTCAGTCGGGAAATTAACAATGAACCAAATGCATCAGACAATCTCGCGACGTGTTTTCCTAAAAAATGTTGCTGCGGCCTTTAGCACACCCTATCTAATTCCTTCATCTGCTTTTGGCAAAGATAAGCGACCCGTCCCAAGCAACCGGTTAACGATGGGTCTTGTCGGCTTGGGCAGTATGGGGATGCGCCATGTTAAGGGGTTTCTCCAGGAAGATGATTGCCAGATAATAGCCGTCTGTGACGTAGATACAGGACGGCGGCGGGCTGCAGTGGCAGAGATAAACAAGCATTACGGTAACGACGACTGTGCCCAGCACAGTGACTTTCGGGATCTGATTGCCCGTGAGGATGTTGACACGCTTTGCATTTCAGTCCCGGACCATTGGCATTCTATCCTGGCCATTATGGGTGTCCGCGCCGGCAAAGATATTTACGGTGAAAAGCCACTGGCGCTGACAATTGAGGAAGGCCGGGCTATGGTCGAAGCGGTACATCGTTACAAGCGTGTATGGCAAACCGGCAGTTGGCAGCGGTCAACGGCGCACTTTCGCTTTGCGTGCGAACTGGTCCGCAACCAGCGCATCGGCAAACTACAGTGTGTGGAAGTCGGCATAGGACAAGGTTCCTGCATCGACCCCCAACCGACTATGGCGGTCCCTGAGGGCTTTGACTACGAGATGTGGCTCGGGCCAGCCCCCTGGACGCCCTACACCGAAAAACGCTGTCACTGGAACTTCCGATGGATCCTGGATTACTCAGGAGGCCAGGTAACTGACTGGGGCGCTCACCATATAGACATTGCGCACTGGGGTATGGGGTGTGATGATACAGGTCCGGTCGAAGTCGTTGGCAGAGGCGAATTTCCCGACGATGGGCTATGGAATACTGCCGTTGATTATGATTTCAAATGCACATATGAAAACGGCGTAAAAATGTACGTAGGAAGCAACAATCACTATGCACAGGGAGTCAGATTTATTGGTGACAGTGGCTGGGTTCATGTGACACGCGCAGGACTTGATGCCAATCCAAAAAGCTTGCTCAAAGAAAAAATTGGGCCTGATGACGTTCATCTATGTAAACCGTCGGGTAATCATCGTCAAGGTCATCGCCGCGACTTCCTGGACTGTGTCAAGACGCGTGCCCAAACTATTGCACCAATCGAGGGGGGGCATCGGTCTGTTACTGTTGCTCACCTGGGTAACATCGCAATGATACTGGGCCGGAAGATTCGATGGGATCCAAAACGGGAACAGATTGTTGGTGATGCAACAGCAAGTCGCATGGCTGGCCGTGCAATGCGCTCACCTTGGCATATCTGAGACATGTGATGCGGGACTATATCTCTGTAACATTGATGCTGTAGAATAGATATCCTCAAGAAGGAGAACACATTATGAGTAAATGGATTTTGCTGCTATCTATCTGTGTAGCTTCGCTGGGGACAACAGTAGGCGAAGCTGAAGCTCCTCTGCGTATCGGGGACCGAAGGCAAGTGTTTATCGATGGGCGTCTTATTAAAGAGTCACGCGACATTGAATTGGTCGTTCACAGGCCCCAGAAGACAGGGGAGATAGTCATTAAATGTGAATATCCCTGGGAAGAAAGGCTCGGCCAGTACCACTCTGTGCTGAAAGACGGCAACATCTACCATATGTGGTACACTGTCTATGGCAAGGCCGACAGTAATGCGGTTCCTGTAAGGAGCATAGCATATGCCAGATCAAACGACGGCATTCATTGGGAAAAACCCAAGCTGGGTTTGGTGGAGGTCTATGGCACGAGGGAAAATAACATTGTGCTGGGTCATGGTTTTGCAGGCATCAAAGGCACAACCCACGGGTGTATGGTATTCTTAGATCCGCACGCACCAACTGGCCAGAGGTTTCGCCTGGTGTCCAATCCTCCGGAGTTTGGTAAGTATCTCCACTTATTTTCTTCCCCCGACGGTATACATTGGAAATTGTCTCACCGTGATGTTATGAAGTTCCGAAGTGAAAGACATCACCTTGACTCCCAGAACGTCATATTTTGGGACGACCGTATCAACAAATATGTGGCTTATGTGAGACGAAATCTTCGCCCTGGAGGTTCACAAGGCAGGAGTGTAGCTCGAGCGGAATCCACAGACCTATCGCACTTTGCTGACGTTGAGGATTGTGCGGTAGTGTTGGGCTTTGATGATAAAGATCCTACGAACTATGACCCTATTCAGAAAGGTCGCATCCAGGTGGTTGATTTCTATACCAATGGAACTATCGAGTATCCGTGGGCACAGGATGCTTATTACATGTTTCCATCCGAATATTTTCACTATGGTACGTTTCTTAAGGATTTTCGCAAAGGACAGCCGGTAAACGCCGGCTCACTGGACGTCAGATTTGCTGCAAGCCGCGACGGGATTATTTGGAAAAGATACGACCGACGGGCTTTTGTGGATTTAGGTATGGAAGGAGAATGGGATTCCAGAAGCATCTACATGGCTTATGGAGTTGTACCGGGTGTCAGTGAAAACGAGATGTTTATGTACTACTATGGCAGTAACACGCTCCATGGCTGGGACAGGGATGACCAACACAGAGAACGAAACAAACGTATACTGCGTCGGGTTGGTGGAGCGCCGGAGACTGAAGTACATGGCATTAGCCGTTTGGTTATTCGCCGAGATGGATTTGTCTCGATTAAGGCCGATTATACCGGTGGTGAGTTCCTGACTCCTGTTTTAAGTTTTAAGGGTGATGAACTGGCACTGAACGTTAATACATCCGCTGTTGGCCAGTTGCAGGTTGAGATTCTGGATGAACACAAAAAGCCAATACCCGGCTATACTTTAGAAGATTGTGACCAGATATACACTGCGAACGAAATAAACCGTATTGTCAAATGGAACAGAAAAAGTAAAGTTGGTGAGCTGGCTGGAAAACTAATTCGATTGCATTTTGTCATGCGTGATGTGGATTTATATGCATTCCAATTCAGAGGGTCTTCACCTTAGCTGTCCAGCCGAAAAACTTCGTCCCCTTTGTCATTGAACGACTTACGTGAACCCAGCCCCTCGGAGGGGCGGGGTGAACTTGCTTCATGCAACTAATTGTACTATCTTGGCAGTATGAATACTATAGGAAACCTTCTAATAAACCTTCGTAACCTCCTCTGTTGTGTCCGCGAGACCTTGGGATATGCCCTGATTTTTCCTGTGGGCCATCTTCTGCCCCAGCATACCGAAGTCCATGGCAAAATCCATTCGTAGAGGGATTCATCGGAACACTGAGGCGAGAGATGTTTGATCATATCATTTTACTAAACCAAAGGCATCTTGACCGGTTGCTCCGAGAGTTCATCGAAGAGTATTATCACGTGGCACGACCTCACCAAGGTCTCGATGGTGACACGCCTGTTTCACAAACGAAACAACCAGGAATTTCAGGCCCAAGCAGGCTCATTTCTATTCCTGTACTCGGAGGTTTGCATCACAGGTATGTCCGTGTAGCTGCATAGAGCAAGAAGAAAGTTTTCTGACAGCCATATCACGATTGCCTGACGATTCTCCAGCCTATCGTATAAAAAGGACTCTGCCGATCCATTCAGTGCAATTGACATGGTCAGCAAATCGGGAACTTCGTCAGTTTTGGCCTCACCTACCTATCAAGATAGAGTTTTTGGGGGAGACAGGGGCCGAGGTCGTCCAAGAAAACCTCATTCTGCATAGATACTGCATAAAATAAAATACTGTTAATTCACGAATTAAAATTTACATCAAAAGAAAACCTTGTAACCTTCATTCTTACAAGGCTTTACTTTAACTCCCCGAGTAGGACTCGAACCTACAACCTAGCGGTTAACAGCCGCTCGCTCTACCAGTTGAGCTATCGGGGAATAGCAAACTATAAATCAATACGTTACATTCCAAAAGTCGTTTTCGTCTAAATTATTTTAAAGCATTATCTAAATTTCAACAACTTTGTCAAGGTTTATCTTTTTTTCGATACCACGAAAAAACCCTGTAATACTGGACAACTAACGAATTATATTGTAGATTGCTGGCTTCGCAAAAACTTAAGTGAACCGGTCTATAGTTCGATATAAATATGTTTTTATATATTTTTGGGCAATTTTGAGAAAAAAGTTGTAAGATTCCGTGCTGTTTTGCGTCTTATACAAATAGTAACTCTGCTGCTGAACGGCAAAATTAACGGAACAAAAGACCCGTTTAGCGCATCTTAATAAGCAGATAGTGAAATATCGATAGATTGTTAAATTCCAGGTTGTTGGCAATATGGCTAAAGATATACTCAACGTTGGCGGTTTTACCATAATTAAACGCATCGGAACCGGTGCTCGCAGCACAATCTATATGGCAACCGACGAGCAAGACAAGACCAATGTTGCTCTAAAACGAGTTATATTTGAAAGGCCGGAAGATTCAAGAATCTTCGAGCAGACAGAGACCGAATATAAAGTGGCCCGGCGCATAGACCACCCCTACGTCCGTAAGTGCTACAAACTAAAGAAAATACGCAATATGTTTAAAGTAAAAGAGCTACTGCTTTCTATGGAACTATTTGAAGGTAAAACTCTCGAAGAGGGCCCTACTTTGAGTCTGGTCGATGTGTTGCTTGTATTCAGGATGGTCGCAACCGGCCTTAATTCTATGCACCAGCATGGATTCGTTCACTGCGATATAAAGCCCAATAACATTCTTATGGGCAAATCCGGCGCGATTAAAATTATAGACCTCGGTCAGAGCTGCAAAATCGGAACGACAAAGCAGCGCATTCAAGGCACCCCGGATTACATCGCGCCTGAGCAGGTCAGGCGCAAGCCGCTCGGCCCAAAAACCGATATTTTTAATCTGGGGGCGACAATGTACTGGGCCCTTACCGGAAAGAGCGTCCCTACTTTGATACCTAAAAAGGACAGCTTTGGCCTGGCCGTACCCCAACCCCGTCGAGCACCTCACGAACTGAAAAAACGAATACCGTTAGGAATCTCAAAGCTCGTAATGGACTGCGTAGAAGACAATCCCGTAGAGCGCCCACGTAATATGATGACGGTTATATCGAGGCTGGATCTGATGATACACAGCATATTTGGGGGCAAGATAAAAACGAATAAAAATGCCTCAAACAATAATTGATTTGCTGAACAAGGGTATAGAAGCCGGCAACGCAGACAAGTTTCGGCGTGGCAATTTGATTCATTTGCCTGCTGACGGCAGCCTAATCATAACCGGCGATATTCACGGACATCGGCGAAATTTCGAAAGAATAGTTGCTTTTGCCGATCTGGCAAACAAGCCCGACAGGCATATCGTCCTGCAGGAAATCATACACGGAGGCCCCCAGGATTCCAAAGGTGGTTGTTTATCTTATAAATTGTTGTTTGACGTTGTACGCTATAAATTAAGTTTTCCCGACCACGTTCATATTATTATGGGAAATCACGATACCACCTTCATCAACAACAGCAAAGTGATGAAAGACGGCAAAGAAATGAACCGCTCAATAAAGTCGGCTCTGGACCGGGAATTCCGGGAGGCCAGCACTGATATCAAACTGGCGATAAGACAATTTCTATTTTCACAACCGTTAGCGGTTCGATGTGATAACAGAATCTGGCTGTCGCACTCGCTCCCCAGCGACCGTTACATCGATAAATTCGACCCAGAGGTTCTGGAAAGACAACTGAAAATCAACGATGTGGTCAAACCCGGCTCAGCTTATCTTTTAACCTGGGGCAGAAAACACAGTCAGGCACTGCTCGATAAAATGGCCAAGCTCTTTGACGTTGATATTTTTATTCTCGGCCATCAACCACAACAGCAAGGATGGAGCCGGGCCGGCAAGAATCTGATAATCATTGCCTCTGACCACAATCACGGCTGTTTGCTCTCGACCAGCCTGGCAAAATCTTACACTGTTGAGCAGCTAATCGACCTGATAGTGCCGTTGACTTTTATATCTTGATAATTGATAATTGATGATTGATGATTGAAAAAGACATTAAAAATAATCAATAGAAAATAATCAATAAGGTGGATTGGTATTACTATATAGCCCTGGCCGCAATTCTGTCGCAATTAGTCTTCCTCATCCAGATGTGTCGCAACTATCGCTATGCACTGGCCAAATACAAAAAGAAGCGTTCATCATATTGGCCGCGAACCGCCCTGTTTGTGCCGTGTAAGGACCTGGATTCAGCCTTTCAAAAGAATATCACCTCATTTTTTAATCAGGACTACGAAAATTATCTGCTGTGGTTTGTGGTTGCCGACAAGTCGGACCCGGCCTATGACGAATTATGCAAATTGAAAAACCGGCTAAGTCAAAGCTCGAAAGCTCAAGACGTGCAAGTATTCGTTGCGGGCCCCGTTAGAAATTCCACAAGCGGGCAACAACCTCCAAAAGGTAAGATTTCCCGAAAAACACGGGGAAACAGACGTCCGGCAACGACACCGGAGATTTCTAACGGGGCGGGTCAGGGACAATCCTGCAGTCAAAAAAATCATAATTTGCTTTACTGTTATGAGAGAATTGGCGATGATGTCGAAGTCCTGGCCTTTGCCGATTCCGATATTTGTGTCCGCAGCGACTGGCTAAGCCACATAGTTTGGCCTCTTCGAAAGTCCAAAAACGGCGCTGCCAGCGGCTATCGTTGGTTTATACCGAAAAAGAACAATCTGGCCAGTCTGGCTCTGTCGGCAGTGAACGCCAAGATCGCCCAACTGCTTGGCAGCACCCGTTTCAATCAGGCCTGGGGCGGGTCTATGGCTATTCGCGTTGACGTCTTTCGACAGGTGGGTCTTGACAAAATCTGGCCAAAAGCCCTGAGCGATGATTTGTCGCTCAGCTTAGCCGTCAAGAAGGCCGGCAAAAAAGTGGTTTTCGTCCCTGCCTGCCTGGTGGCTTCGTACGAATCCACGAACTGGCGAAGGCTTTTTGAATTTGGCCGGCGACAATTTTTAATCACCCGCGTAAGCGCTCCGCGGACCTGGTGGTTCGGATTGTGCAGCAGTCTATATTCGGTATTGGGTTTATGGGCCGGAGCCGCCCTGGCAGTCTATGCCGCAATGATTGGAGAAAAAAACCTGCCCCTTTTTGCTGCTGTACCAATTCTGTTTTTCGCAAGTCAACTGGGCCGGGCAATAATGCGCCAAAAAATGGTTAGTAAATTGCTCAAATATGATTTGCCACAAATGAAGGCCGCTATGGCCGCGGATATCCTCGCCTTCTGGATATGGTCGCTACTGCTGCTATCTTTTATTATCTCTTCGGCCTTTGGCAGAACCATCCGATGGCGAGGAATACGCTATAAACTCCTAGGCCCAACTGAAACAATCGTGGTAGGTGATTAGCTGCCACAGATAACGGTTGCCCTAAAATTATTCCTGCACGATTCATTATCCCAGGATAGCTCCGAATTTGCTTGACGCCATCTGACCGAAGACATATACTGGGTACTTCCTGCAGACTGAGTGTTGCATAGTTAGGGCAGCATTATGAAAAAGGATGATGGGTTTCATTTCATTCCTACTATAGTCGTGACGCTGGCTATGATTATGATTTTAGGGGCGGCCCCCAAACGCTCTTCTTTGCGTTTGGGGACCCCAGGGAACACCGCTGTATCCAGACTCGATGGCGGCGCCCTTGCCGGTAACCGATATCGAGTTATTATTTCAACGGACATCGGAGGAAGTGACGAGGATGATATTCAATCTATGGTGCATTATCTCGTCTATTCTGATTTATTCGATACCGAAGGCATTATTTCCTCCCCGCCTCATAAAGGCCGCAAGAAGGATATCCTGAAGGTAATTGATCAATATGAAAAGGATTATCCCAACCTGAAAACCCATTCGGACAAATACCCCACACCTGACTATCTACGCTCAATATCAAAACAGGGTGCAATAAAGGCCGCACCAGCTAAGGGCTACAGCAGCTCGACAAAAGGTTCCAAATGGATTATCAAATGTGCAAAGAAAAAAGACCTCCGCCCGTTGTATGTGCTTGTATGGGGCGCAATCACCGATGTTGCACAGGCACTTCATAATGAGCCGGGCATCAAAGAAAAAATCCGCGTGTATTTCATTGCATTGTGGAACCAGAGACAAGATGAGAATGCTTTCAATTACATCGACAAGAACCATTCGGATTTGTGGTTTATTCACAATAATGGTACCTTCCGGGGCTGGTATATGGGCGGCAAACAAAGCGGCGACCTAACAAACAAATCGTTTGTCGACAAGCACGTGAAGGGCCACGGCACGCTGGGAAGATATTTTGGCCCTTTGAAAGGCGGAAGTATAAAAATGGGTGATACGCCCACTTATGCCTACCTTCTGCGCGGGACCCCGGAGGACCCGACTAAGGATAGCTGGGGCGGACGGTTCGTCAGGAGAAAAGACCGTCCCAATTGGTGGGTGGATGACCCCGACCCGGCTCTAAAGGAGGGAAAATACCCTGGAGCAAAAACGGTGAACAAGTGGCGCCAGGATTACCTCCGCGATTGGCAGAAACGTATGGACCGTTGCATTGGTAAGGTATCAACGAGTCGAACGCAAAAAAAGCAGTAGTTTCACTATATCGAGAATGGAGTGAGAATGATGAACAAGAAACTTAGAATTTCGAAATCCAGAATTCGATATTCGATATTTATCACTATGGGCTTACTTGCTTGTACCGGCGAGGCGGCGCAGGATTTTGTTCCTTTCGTTATTCCCGCTCGGCCAAATCCTGACTCGCCGATAGCGTATCCTTCCTCGCAGCCAATTAAGACCAACTCCGACCGCCTGGTTGCGCGCTCCGGCCACTTCTATCGCGGCGAGCACCGCGTTCGCCTCTGGGGCGTCAACCTGTCATTTGGGGCGAACCTGCCGAGGCGTGAGGATGCGCCGTATGTTGCGGCACGCCTGGCTGCGGCCGGTGTCAACGCCGTCCGATGTCACCACATGGACAGTGCCCGGTGGCCCCGCGGACTGTGGAATGCCAGGGACGGTAAGAGCATTACTCCAGAGGCCCTTGATAGACTGGACTATTTTATTGACCAACTTGCCCGCCACGGGATATGTGTCAATATCAACCTGCACGTCGGGCGCGTGCACAGCCAGTTTCTGGGCTTACCTAAAACCAATCGCCAATACGATAAAATCTCCAACATCTTCACGCCCGCTCTAATTGACGCTCAGAAGCAATATGCCCGCGAACTGCTGACCCACGTCAACCGATATCGCAAGGTCCGTTATGCCGACGACCCGGCTGTGGCGATAGTCGAGATTACCAATGAAAACAGCTTCTTTATGTGGGGTAGCGAGCAGACGCTGCGCACACTGCCCCAATACTATGCAGATATACTGCAAAGCAAGTTCAACGCCTGGCTGCGGAAGCGCTACGGCTCGACCGATAAGCTGCGCAAGGCATGGGCCAAAGGCGCACAGCCGCTTGGAAAGAACGTTCTGGCCAACGGCAACTTCCGTACAATGGCGGCTGGCAGAAGTGCCCCGGAGAACTGGCACCTTGAACAGCATGCAAGCTGCAAAGCCGCGGTGTCACGCATGCGCTACAAAGGCAAAGACACATTGCGAATTGATATTGGCAAGGCCGATGATACCGAATGGCACCTTCAGTTGAACCAGGGCAACCTCTCTGTCAAAGCGGGGCAGTATTATACCGTTATTTTTGATGCGGCCACTGATAAGTCGCGCAAGATAAACTGTAGTCTCGGGCAGGCACACAGCCCCTGGAATAATCTCGGCCTGTCACAGCAGGTGGAACTGACCGGCAAGTGGCAGACGTTCCGCTGCGGCTTCATTGCCAGGGTCGATGACAACAACGCCCGTATTAGCTTTTCATTCGGCGGCGGCAGCAAGGTCCCGGTGTACCTTACAAATGTGGAATTCCGGCCCGGCGGCCGGGTAGGCCTGGACAAAAACGAATCCATCGAGGCCGGCGGCATCACCCTCTTCGCCGACAGTGAGACACCAGCCCGCACTCTTGACCGGATGCGATTTCTTACAGAAACCGAAAAGGCCTACTTCAATGGAATGCGAAACTTTATCAAAAATGACCTCGGCTGCAACGCGCTTGTAACCGGCACGATAGTCTTCGGGCCGCTTGGACTGTACGCCCAGAGCGATATGGATTTCATCGACGCCCACGCCTACTGGCAGCATCCTCGCTTTCCTGGCAGGCCGTGGGACCGAGGCAATTGGCTCATTAGCCAAAAGCCGATGACCGATTACCCCGCCGAGGCCACCCTGTTTCAACTGGCCTCAAAACGCCTCCTCGACAAGCCTTTTACCGTCAGCGAATACAATCATCCTGCTCCTCTCGACTCCCAGGCCGAGTGTGTGCCTATGATAGCATCCTTCGCCGCCGCCCAGGACTGGGACGGCGTCTGGCTATACACTTATAGCCACAGCTCGGACGATTGGGACCGCAAGCACTTGAACAGCTACTTTGATATTGACACTAATCCATCCAAATGGGGCTTCATGCGTGCGGGCTCGGCTATATTCCTCGATCGCGGCATTACACCATTCATCAGTCATATGTCGGTGTCGTTGACTGATCCAGGAGGCCTACTCACAAGTCTGGTACGTTTACATCGCCACTACGACCGGGACATGTTCAGGATACTTGCCGAGGGGGACCGTTTCGCTCGCAAGCAAGTGCTTAAAGCACAGTTGTTTGCAACCTTTGGGTCAGGAAGGAGATTAGGCGAAAGAGAAGCAGTATCTACGGAAATTGATTGGACTGTTGAGGACACAAAGGGTTTCTACGCTGCACGCGGGCAAGGCGGATGGGTCTATATCGGCCACGCTGAGAGGTTTGAAAAAGCTACGGATGGACTGATTTCTATTGCGGCGCCTGACTTTGTAGCGTTAACCGTGACGGCACTTGACAGGAACCCTGCGAGGTCTTTAGACAAAAGTCGAAAAATTCTGATCACTGCTTGTGGCCGGTGCGAGAATACCGGTATGAAGTTTTCCGAGGACCGCCGCACTGTCGGTCGTAACTGGGGTAGGCCACCCGTCCGGATTCAGCCGGTGGAGGGGAGTTTGATCCTGCCGAAGGGCCGATGGATATGTCACGCCCTCGGCCCTGATGGACTGCCAACCCATCGGGTACCTGTCTCCTACTACGATGGCCAGAGCGTCCTGCAACTATCGCCGCAATACAAAACTATGTGGTATCTTCTAACGCGAGAGAGGTGATTACAGTGAGAGCTTTTAGAACCTGGCTGGCTGTCTTTCTTCTTCTGGCTGCTGGAACTGCGGCTGCGTTCAATGGACATATTGTCACCGAAGGTCCGCTGAAATTGACCATAGGCAACATCGAAGATGTAACCGAGTATGATGCCCCGCGAGAGGTGAAGGTTACAATCAGAAACAATGGGAGTGTTCCGCTGACCGTCCAATTACGGATGGCCGGCCTTGTGGACGAATGGTATGCAGTCGGCGAGACAGAAAAACGTCTCGCAGTTGCTCCCGGCAAGGAGACAACAACTACTTTTCGAATAGCTGCCGGGAAAGGCGCATGTTCAGCACTATATCCGGTTCACGTTTATGCAACTTTTCAACATCGGGGACGAGCGGTGACAGCCCCCACTGCTTCGTTTTTGCGAAGCCCCTCGTTTTGCTTCGCAAGAAGCAGAGGGGCAAGCAAAACGGTGGGGGCCGTTCAAATATTCAAATCCAATTTCAAAAAGACAATCCATGCGTCCGCAGAACCGCCTGAATTACCGGTGAATATCGTCCCAGCCAATGGAGCCCTGCCGCTCTGGCTGCTGCGGACACAGCGGGTGGCATGGCGCTATTACGACAGGCCTTTGCTCTATATGCCAATTGGCTGGCCCAGCCCATCCGATGGGCGGGGCTGGCAGGGGTCGTCCCCGGAGTCGTCTGCTAACTTTTCAATTCTACGCATCACTCGCGGCACGACAAAACATGCCATTGTGATGCACCCGCCGTGGAAACCTGGAGGTGGGACAATCTTCGCCGAATTCTTGCTTAAACTCCCGGATATTACGCCAATCAAACTGGTTTTTGCCAACGCCATACGCGACCACACAGCAACGGAACCTCCCAGCGACGGCGTGACATTTCGTGTGTGGGCCGGTGAAGAAAAACTCTTCGAGCGTCACACCGATAGCAAAATATGGGTTGATGGCCAGGCCAACCTGAGCAGGTTCGCCGGTAAGGAAATACTGCTGCGATTGGAAAGCCATCCAGGACCGAAGCGCGATACGACCTGCGATTCGTCATACTGGGGCGAGCCGATGGTTATTGCGGGAACTCTGCCCCCACAGCTCACGGATACCCAACGTGAGAAACTCCGAAGCCGTGCCAGGGACATCGTCAAATACTACTCTGCGAAGCAGCGCTTCGCTGCGCAGCACGAGTCACAAAAGACATCCGGCAAGAACGAATTCGCCTTCAAACTTGAGGATAATTGCGTGGCGGCACTTGTCCTGGGCAAAAACGGTCTGGCTGATTCCGCCATCGCTTTCGGCGATGGCGCCCGCTGCGTAGTATTTGACGGCTTACAGGTCTCAGTGCTGCGTCACAAGGTCGGGCCGCAGCCGTCGCAACTCGTCGTGCGGCAGATTGATACGAAAAAGGATAGGCTGTCCGGGAAATTAAGAATTGAGAATCGCCTTTCGCTCGCAGACGAAGAATTTGACTTGACGGCTGAGGTCTGGAAAGAAAAGGGCGGCCTGCGGATAAAACTCAAATGCCCGAAGCGTATTACCGATATAGCGCTGGGACAGGCCGACCAGAAAGCACCTCGTGTCTACTATGGCCATGGGTACTGTATCGTCGAGCCGGAAACCTTCAGGGCAAACTTTGGAGGACACAACCTGTCAACAAGCCACGTCGGATTTGAGTTTGAGAAAGGCATCTCGCTTCTGACCGCTTGCGACAATCCTCCGGACTATCTGGAAGTGAATCCCGACCAGAGGATATATGCGCTTCACACTCATCTCGATGCAACGATGACCTTCGTACCCAGCATCAAGGGGGCTTTCGATTGTGCCCGAAAGTATCGTCCCCTGTTCGACAAAAAGGCCGCCGCTGGAGTAAAACGTAAGGCAGGCCGATTCGTTTTCGACATCTGGGGCGGCCGTTATGCCGAGATTGCTGAGACGATGAAGCGCATGATAGCTTACGGCCTGACCGATTCGCTGCTGACCGTGCACGTCTGGCAGCGATGGGGTTACGACTACCGTCTGCCGGACATTTACCCACCGCAGCCACAGCTCGGCACAATTGAGGACATGCAGCAAATCGCAAAGGTCTGCACTGAGCACGACATTCCGTGGGGCCTGCACGATAACTACATAGATTTTTATCCCGATGCAGCCGATTACAGCTACGACCACATCTGCTTCACCCAGCCCCTCGGAGGGGCGGGGTTCACTGAACAGGGTACGCCTATCAAGGCCTGGCTCAATAAAGGCCGCAATGCCCAGAGCTATCGCTGGCGGCCGGACCATATCATGCCCTTCGTCAAACGCAATCTGAAACTCATCAAGCCGAACCTCAAACCGACGCATTACTTCATCGACGTTTTCACATCACTGCCGTGCTTCGACTTCTATGACAGGCAGGGAAATTTCCACTCGATGCTTGAAACCCGCAAATCCTGGGGCGAAGCCTTCGCCTGGATACGAAACTATCTGGGCGGCAACGCCCCTACCACGTCCGAGGCGGGACACGACCAGCTCATCGGATACCTCGACGGCTCTGATTGTCAGCACATGACGCTTTCACCCGAAAAGGGATGGCCACACATCCGAATCTCCTGCAGGGATTGGGAGCGTGTGCCGTGGTTCGATGCGGTGCTGCACGATAAGTTCAGCTTGCACGGGGTCGGCTATCCCTCACGTTACAAGCTGAGGCAAGCCCAAACTAACCAAAGAATCCTCGAAAGCGACGACTACATCAGCGCGGAAATTCTCGAAGGCCACGCCCTAATGATTGACCGGCGAGCATTCGGGCGCGGTGCCGTTCGGAAGTATTGGCTCGCACAGGATTTCATCCGAAGCATCTCTCTCGACAATATCGAGACCGTAGAGTTTGTGGAGGGAGATATCCACAGACAGCTCATCAGTTGGAAATCCGGCGCGCAGGTTTACGTCAACCGCGGTGATAAGGACTGGAAGGTGGCGGGTAAAACGCTGCCTCAGTACGGATACTTTGCCAGGGACGGCGATATCGAATCAAGTATCGAAAGGGTTCCCGCTCCGCGGGGGCCAATTAACGGCGTCATCGTCGAACAGTCACGTGCGCCATCCCGCTGCTACGTCAATGCGCGTGGGTTCAGGAACGTTAACAAGGTGCCGATCGACTTTGGCCCTGTCGTAACCGAAGGAGCGCTGCGCTGTGAGTTGAAGAAGAATATGATAGTTGTCACTCCATTGCCCGACATTGACGACCCGTTCACGGTTACACTGCGCATTGACAAGTTAACGCATGCGAAAGGTGCACAAGTAAAATCTATCACCGCTATCAACACCGATGGCACGAAAATCCGAAGTGTTAAATTTGACACGAAAGTAAATCTCACAAACTTCCAGACACGCAAAAACGAGTTTGCATATAAGATTATGCTAAACCCCTTATCCAGGTAATATGAGGAGAAGACAATGAATAAGACCAACTCTACCGTAGCTTTTATGGCATCTATTTTATTTTGGCTTCTCATCGGGATGGCTCCGCTGCGCGCTGGCCAAGAAGGCGAACCGGTGGAGTTGATTGGTATGCGGCGAGCCCCGGTTCATTCCAGCAAGGTCGATGCTTCCTTCTTCCCCTTCATTGACGAGTTCGGCCAGTACATCCATAAGGACTGGCCCGGCAAAACGCACTCTCTGAAGGAACTAATCGCCGCAGGCCCCGCTGATGAAAAGAACCTTGCCGCCCATCCCGGCCCTGCCGACCGCAACCAGTACGGCGGCTGGACAGCCGGGCCAAAGCTAAAGGCGACCGGCTTCTTCCGCGTCCAAAAGTATCAGGGCAAGTGGTGGATGGTGGACCCGGACGGCCGGCTATTCTGGTCGCACGGAATTGATTGCGTCCGCAGCAGAAACGACACGCCAATCACCGACCGCGAACATTACTACCGCGACCTGCCGAAAAACGACTCACCGTTCGCGATGTTCTACGGCAGGGGTGGTTGGGCCCCGCACGGTTATTACAGAGACCATTCACCTTACAGGACCTACGACTTCAGCCGGGCCAACTTCCTTCGTAAATACGGCCGGGATTGGGAGCGGGCCTTTGCCGGCATCACCCACCGCCGGCTGAAAAGCTGGGGCATTAACACCATTGCCAACTGGTCGGACAGCAGTATCTACCTGATGCGCAAGACGCCGTATGTGAGCACTATCAGCTATACTGCCAGGAAACTGGAAGGCTCGAAGGGCTACTGGGGCAAGTTCTACGACGTCTTTGACCCGAGCTTTCGCCAGGCGCTGCGCCGGCGATTGGCAAGAGAAAAGGATACCTCAGCCGATGACCCCTGGTGCATCGGCTATTTCGTGAACAACGAGCTGAGCTGGGGTGACGAGGTCTCTCTCGCCGTGGCCACCCTAATTTCTCCGGCTGACCAGCCGGCCAAAAAGGTCTTTGTCGAAGACCTAAAGGCCAGGTACAAGACTATCGAAAAACTCAACGCCGCCTGGGGGACGGGGCACGAAACATGGGAAGCTCTGCTGCAAAGTAAGCAGGCCCCGGACAAAAGCAAGGCCTGGGAGGATCTAACAACTTTCTACACAAAAACTGCCGAGACCTACTTCAGAACCATCCGCGAGGAGCTCAAAAAAGTCGCGCCGAACCAGCTCTATATGGGCTGCCGGTTCGCCTGGGTGAACGAGCGGGCGGCCCGGGCGGCGATAAAGTTCTGCGACATCGTCAGCTACAACCGTTACAGCTACAGCGTCGAAAAGCACCGCCTCCCCGACGGTATCGACAAGCCGACAATCATAGGCGAGTTCCACTTTGGAGCGCTTGACCGCGGCATGTTCCACACAGGGCTAAAGAAAACGGCCAACCAGCAAGACCGTGCCGCCAAGTACAAGAGTTACGTTCGCGGGGCGCTGCGGAACCCCTATATCGTCGGCACACACTGGTTCCAGTACAAGGACCAGCCCACAACCGGCCGTGGCGATGGCGAGAACTACCAGATTGGTTTCATCGACATCTGCGACAGGCCTTACCCTGAAACCATCCAGGCCTGCCGTGAGGTGGGATACACAATGTATGAATATCGGCTCAACGCCAGATAAGCCGTACCTCTGGCTTCGTACACCCCGTTGCTGACAGCGCACCTGCGCTTTCGCTTCTACAAGTGATACGGGTGGCGTTGCGGCCGAGACATCATCCGCCGGGCCTGCTCATCGCCGACTATCTCCCGCTTGTCCTGGTTCCACTTCAGCTTGCGGTCGAGCATATATGACAGGTTGCCCAAGATACACAAATTGGCTACGCCAACCGCAGCCTCAATATTCATAATAGTCTTGGCACCGGTCTTGATACCCTTGAACCAATCTTCCTTATGCCCCGGGCTCTTGTATACATCCTTGCCACCGGCAGGCAGCTGCCACTCGCGGGCCTTTTTCTCAGCCCATGTCCCGCCGTCGCCGCCCCAGTGAATAAACTCACCCTTATCGCCGCGGTAAATCGCACCATAACCCGGCCGGCTAATCCTGCCTCCCGGCTCCTTGCCGGTCCTCTTTTCCGCCGGCGGCAGCTTCTCGCGAGGCATTTGCCTCCAGGTCAGCACCCAATCCGGATTCTTGAACGTATACGTCACGTCCATCAACACGGCGCTGTCCCACAGGCCCTTCTTCGGCGGCGTTCCCGTTGCCTTAATAGTTGCCGGCCCCGTACCGTCGGCACCCATCCACCACATTGCACAGCTCATCACGTGCGCGCCGCGGTCGCGGATTTGCCCCCCGCCGGATTCTAACACCCAGCGGAACACGCCGTGGCAATACTTCTTGTTATATGGCCGCCAGCGTAGCGGACCCAGCCACATGTCCCAGTCCAATTCGGCCGGCGGCTCACTATCCGGAACCGGTTTATTGTCCTCAGGGCTCGGATAGTGGAAGCAATCCACTCGGCTGATATGCCCGATATTGCCGTTGACCAGATACCGATGCGCCAGATATGCCTCCGGCTGGGAACGTCCCTGCGAGCCGACCTGCACCGACACCTTGTTCTCCTTGGCTGCAGCAACCATCGCCTTGCCTTCCTCGATTGTGCAGCAGGCCGGCTTCTCCACATACACATGCTTACCGCATTCAGCCGCATGCACCATCTGAACTCCATGCCAGTGGTCCGGCGTCGCGATAACCACCGCATCGATGTCTTTGCGTTCGAGAATATAACGGTAGTCGTGATAGGGCTGCACACCGGGGCCGGCTGTTTTCACCGCCCCAGCGAGCCGTTTTTCATCAATGTCGCAGACCGCCGCGATGTTGACCTCGCCTCTGCTGCGTCTTTTTACCATATCGCGCAAATGATGTCCGCCCATACCACCGACACCGATGTGAGCAGTCGTAATACGTTCGTTCGCCCCGGTTCTGCCCCGTGCTGCCAGCACGCCGGACGGAACCAGGTATGGAAAGCTCATTGCCGCCGCACCCGCAGCGGCACCAGCCAGGAATTTACGTCTGTTGAGTTGGTTCGTTCGTTTCATAGTTCTATCACCTTTCTACTTTAATTCCAGTATATTGAGTAAGGTACTAAACGGCAGTCTTGACATTTGCCTTCCGCCGCACCACCTTACTTCACCAGCTTAACGTTTGTCTTCTTTGTGGGCACCAGCTTCACGCAGGGAAGACCGCGAACCCTTACACCGCGCTGCCGCAGCGACTGTGCGATGTTAAGCTTGAAGTCCTTAGGCGCAGCTTTCAGTCCGGCTTTGAGTGCCGCAAGAGACCTCCTGCCGGGAATGCGCTGCAGCACCATCCGGGCGTCCTCACGCAGCTCCTTATTCGATAACAATGCGGTAATCGCCTCGACGGACCTGCTTTGACCAATCTCGGAAAGCATCCAGAGCACTTCACGCCGGACCGGTGTCGGCTGGTTGTCGCTCAACAGCGCAATCAGCTCGGCTGTGACCGCCCTCTTCTCGCCGCCGGCGCCGGGGCGACCAACGTGGCGAACGACCTTCCACAAGCCGTGCTTAGCCGCACGCGCAACTTCAAGGTCTTTATCTATCATCACTGTGGCCAAGGGCTTGACCGCCGGCGCTCCGACCTCGCCGGCACTAAGCCACGCGTCTGCTCGAACCTTGTCGCTCTTGTCCCTAATCCTGGCAATCAGTTTATCCACCGTATTGCTCCTTGCGGCATTGGCCGTTCCGGCCGTCACCACAGGAGCCACCGCTGTAAGGGACACTTTTTTAAGCTTGTTATTAGACATATTTTCCACCCTTTCTTGTTACTTAGATTTCACAGATAACTTCTGAATCGATTGGCATTTTACCTCCTCCATTGATTTTGTCAATGATTTATTTTTCCAGTTTGCCTTAATCGCCTTCCTTGCAGGCTATTCTCACAAAAACGCATCGCAGAATAAAAAGTGCTGTCGATGTATCCCTATCCCGTTAACTGCCGCACGCCGGGACTTGACTATTAGACAGACGGCAGCAATTTACGCGATATGGAATTATTCGACATCAGCGATGTCGTTCTGGGGCTTGCCGACCAGATAAATTCGGTTTTTACCGCTTCGTTTGGCCTCCAACAGTGCCCTGTCTGCCTGCTGAAAAAGCTCCTGTATTGTAGAACCGTCGCGTGGAAAGCTCGCCAGGCCCCCACTTATTGTCAGAACACCTTTTCCTTCCGGGCCTAACAAATGCAATTCCGTTCTCTTTAATTCTCTTCTAAATCGCTCCGTTATAAAGATCGCCTCTTTAGGATGGTCTGCCATTGCCGAGCGTCTTTCGGTTTCCAAGACGACATCGGGAACCGAACGTCGGGCAACAGCACCCGAGGTTTCCAGGCCAACCGGCTTTCGCTGCGGCTCATCCCAGAAAACAACCGCAAACTCATCACCGCCAATCCTGCCGACAACATCGTGCCCACGGCAGCAGCACCGCATCAAAACAGCAGCTTGTCTCAGGACTTCGTCACCGGCCAAATGGCCATAAACATCATTGTAATGTTTGAAGTTATCGATATCAAAAACAAGCAGCGTCACCCGACCGTTGTCCTTCTCAGCACGCTCTATTATTTGTCTGGAAAACTCCCAGATATATCTTCTATTCTTCAGACCGGTCAAATCATCCTCCGTAGCCAATTTTTCAAGCTGTTTTATTTTCATTTCTGTCGCTGCATCAACAGCGGCGGGTGCAGCAATCTCGATTTGGGTAAGTATGTCCTGTGAAGCATCAGGCGTAGCGCCAGCGAGATACGAGATACGAGATACGAGATACGAAAAATCAATTGGAC